>DATFMK010000404.1:0-10659 GCA_035267005.1 Balneolales bacterium | reverse complement strand
AAACTGACTGTTTTTAGCCGGTGAATACTCCGATTGATAGTTTCCTTTGAAATACAGGCCCCCAAAAACAAGTTTAGGAGCAATTCCTATATATAATCGATTTAGATGTGAGCTCCACCCATTTATCATCGAAAATTGTTGAGCAAATCCAAAAGATAACTCATGATAAATAGCTATTGTTTGACGTATGTTTCTTCTTAAAAGGCTCTTATTGTTAACATTCTGGAAATTAGATTCATACCAACCACGGTCTATACTCACCCGGTTGATTCCACGGGTCCTCAAGGCAAGAGAATAGGAATGTTTACCATTCTGCCAATTAAAACCAAATAAGACAGCGTCGAATCGGCCGGTTCTGTTGTAATAATTATTATCTCCAGGAAACCAATCAGAAAGTATTTTCTGATGCTCTTCAGGCGTTAATGATAAATTTGTAGTGTTTTGAGAAGTGAATTGATCATATAACAGATTATAGGGTTTGATTGTTTTTTTTAACGGCTGTTTGTCAAGGAATAAAGCGACTTGTCCGAGCCCTATACTATTGTTGAACCGATGTTCAGGTATCAGAAGATTAGCCGGATTCAGAAAATTTGATGAAAATCCCGAAATATATGCTGCTCCGCCACCGCCCATCGCTATGGAGCGGGGCGTATTCATGCTTTGTGCTTTAACCTTTCCACTAAACAGTCCAAAAAGTATGATCAGCGGAAACCAAAATTTAACGTACTTAACGATCATTAACTAAAGAAAATAAAAAATGTTGAAACTGATTCTCTTTCAATCCAATGTAATTAACTGATAATATTTAGCTTTGCAAATTTTAAAAGTAATTTTTTCTGACCAAAGTTATTGAAAAAGACCACGACTTTCGTTTTGTCCCCAAATCCTTCTTTGCTGATAATTTTACCACGACCAAATTTTTGATGCGATACCTTGGTACCCACTCTGTAGGAATCGTACGTAAGATTATCGTATTGAATACTCGTTCTCGTATCCGAAGAAGACTGTGGCGTTGACGTTACAGGCTGATCATATTCTACCTGGTATCCATTGGTAACCGGTCTTGATCGATTATTGCGTTGTTGCTGACCTTTCTGCCGAATGGTTGAGCCTGTTTCACTGCGAACAACAGATGGATCGACTTCATCCAGAAAACGGGAACGAACCATTGGTTTCTCTTCCCCAAACTTGAAGCGCAGTTTGGCATGACTAAAATACAGATCTTTTTGGGCCCGCGTGATCGCCACATAAAATAAACGGCGTTCTTCTTCAATATCCGCTTCCTCGCCGTTTCGTCCGCCAATAGGGAAGAGTTCTTCTTCCAATCCGACAATAAAAATGACCGGAAATTCCAATCCTTTGGAAGCATGGACGGTCATTAATGTAACGGCCGGTTTCATCTCATCGTAAGCATCGGTATCGGTGACCAGGCTGATATCCTGTAAAAAAGTACCCAAAGTAGCATTTTCTGTTGATTTTTCGTGATAGGCGAGAGCGTTGAACAATTCCATCACGTTATCACGACGGCTGAGCGATTCCTGCGTGTTTTCCTGCACAAGTTGCTGTAGATATTCGGTACGCTTCATCAAATACTTGGCCGTTTCGACGAGTGGCTCGCTACCCAACTGCTCACGGACATCCTCGATAATTTCTACAAATTTTTTGATTTGGTTTTTAGCAGGTTTATAGACGTTGATCTCATCGATATTTTTCAACAACTGCCAGATTGGAATTCCACGACTGTGTGCTTCCTGAATAATCGTATTCAGCGTTTTATTACCGATTCCACGAGTAGGTTCATTAATAATGCGCAGCAACGATTCTTCATCATCCGGATTAATCAAAATCTTTAGATAAGCCGTAACATCTTTAATTTCTTTTCTCTGATAGAATGATAAACCGCCAACCAGCTGATATGGAATGCCTTTACGTCGAAGCGCGTCTTCAAACAAACGACTTTGATAATTTGTTCGATATAAAATAGCAATATCACTTAATGAAATTCCCTTTCGTATCTTAACCTGATTGATGTACGTCGCAACACGGTTGGCCTCATCACGGTCGTTATAATTTTCCAGCAGGGTGATGATATCACCAGGCTCATTTTGTGTCCACAGATTCTTTTCGATCTGCTTCTCATTTTGTTTGATGATAGAATCGGCCGCTTTCAAAATGGCACGGGTCGAGCGATAATTTTGTTCCAGTGCGACTTTTTTAGCATCAGGATAATCTTCCCTAAAATTTAAAATATTCGAAATATCGGCGCCGCGGAATGAGTAAATACTTTGCGCGTCATCACCGACCACAGAGATGTTTTTATATTTGGATGCCAACAGTTTAGTCACTTTGTACTGAGCGTGATTTGTATCCTGATACTCATCAATCAAAATATGACGGAAACGATCCTGATATTTTTCAAGGACTTCCGGATGTGTTTCGAATAATTCAATCGGTTTAATCAACAGATCATCAAAATCGAGTGCGTTACTTTTTTTTAGGCGGCTCAGATAAATAGGGTATACCTGCGCCACAATATCATCGATACTGCTTTGGATGAATTTATCTTTGTAAACATCGGGGGTGATCAACTGATTCTTTGCACCGCTGATCTTAAATCGGATCATTTTCGGTTTGATCTCTTTGGTGTCATAATTCAATTCCTTCAAAATCAGACGAATCGCCCGGTCGGAATCTTCAGAATCGTAGATCGTGAAATCGCTCGTGTAACCTAACATATCCGCTTCATACCTTAAAATCCGGGCAAAAATTGAGTGAAAGGTTCCCATCCAAAGTCGGTCGGCTGCTTCACCGATCAGTTTTTCAATCCGTTCCCGCATCTCTTTAGCGGCCTTATTAGTGAAGGTCAGTGCGAGAATTTGAGATGGGAAAGCTAAATTTTGTTGAAGCAGATAAGCGATTCGATACGTCAAAACCCGGGTTTTCCCACTACCGGCGCCAGCGATAATCAGCAGTGGACCTTCGGTATGTGCTACCGCTTCCCTCTGTTTATCATTTAACGTCTTTAAAATTTTATCAGAAGAATTGGGTTGAGAGGGATCAGGTTGAAGTGTAAACTCGCGCATGTAAAACAACAGAATTATAACTAATTAACGGCACCATTCTATAAACGTGGTGCCGTCAGTCTTAGTGTAGGTTAAAAAGATTTATTCAAAGTCAGCCAGTATTTTTTTCAACTTGCTGAGATTGGTTTCAGTATCGGATTTCTTATTCTTCTCGTTTTGGATAACCTTCTCGGGAGCATTTTGCATGAATTTCTCATTATTCAGCTTGCCGTTGATCGATTTAAGGAATTTCTCCAAACGGTCGACTTCTTTAACGATTCGTTCACGTTCTTTATCAAAATCGATGACACCCGCTAAAGGTACGTATATTTCAGATCCATCCACAACCGCGGATGCCGAAGCCTTGGGACGTTCAATATCAGGAGAAACTGTGAAATCCTTTATTTTCAAAAGTTTACGAAATATGTCTTCATGTTTCTCGAGATGCTCGCTCACGGAATGATCAACCGCACTAATTTGAATTTCAATTTCTTTATTGACATGAACATTCATCTCAGCCCGTATATTCCGGATCGATGAAATCATGGTTTGAATGGTTGAAAACAGATCAGCATCATCTTCATAAACCCATTCATTATTGTATACCGGCCAATCGGCTCTGATCAATGCATCTTCGACATCACGGTCGCGCAATCGCTGCCAAATCTCTTCGGTGATATACGGCATGAAAGGATGTAAGAGCTTCATCAGCGTTTCAAAAATGACGATGGCCCGCGCAACGATATCCTCCGACATCTTTTCATTAAAATCATCCGGTTTGATCAACTCCAGATACCAATCACAGAAATCATTCCAGACAAGGCCATAAATTTTTAATAACGCTTCATTTAAACGATAACGGGAGAGGTCGTCTTCAACCGCTTCAATCGTTTGTTGGACCCGTGTGATCATCCAGCGATCGGTTAGTCCGAGTGAATCGTAATCGATATCGGAATCGTAATTTTTACCCGGTTCCATATGTATGGAGAGAAAACGAAAAGCATTCCAGATCTTATTTGCAAAATTACGACCCATTTCGAATTTCGTAGGATCCAGCTTAATGTCTTGTCCCTGAGCACAAAGAATAATAAGGCAATAGCGAACAGCGTCAGCCCCGTATTGCTCAATCATATCCAACGGATCAATACCGTTGCCCAAACTTTTGCTCATCCATCGTCCTTGTTTATCCTTCACCATGCCAGTGATGAAAATGTCTTTGTAAGGGACTTGATCGGTAAAATGGATGCCGGCCATGATCATCCGTGCAATCCAGAAAAATAGGATGTCATAACCGGAAACAAGTACATTGGTAGGATAAAAAAAATCAAGATCTTCGGTTTCCTTCGGCCAGCCTAATGTCGCAAAAGGCCAGAGCCAGGAAGAAAACCAGGTATCGAGCACATCTTCATCCTGAACCATTCCTTCTTCAGGTTGATCCACGGAAACCACATAATCACGTGATTCGTCGATCTCCCCATTCTCATCGGTATAATACCAGACAGGAATACGGTGTCCCCACCAAAGCTGACGTGAGATCGTCCAATCGCGAATATTTTCCAGCCAGCGGAAGTATTCATTTTCCCAGCGCTGCGGAAAGAATTGGATATCTTTCTTTTTTGCCGCTTCCAAAGCCGGGTCGGCCAATGGCTTCATCTTTACAAACCATTGACGCGAAATCAAAGGTTCAATGACCGCCTTTGAACGACTTGAAATCGGCACCGTATGTCGATAATCTTCAATCTTGACCAGATAGCCTTGTTTGTCAAGATCAGCCACAATTTTTTTGCGTGCTTCGAAGCGGTCCATGCCTTTGTATTCGCCGCCATTTTCATTAATAGTCCCATCGGGATTCATAATATTGATGACATCGAGCTTATGCCGCTGACCGATCTCAAAGTCATTTTTATCGTGAGCAGGAGTGATCTTTAACGCACCGGCTCCAAATTCCATCTTCACATAATCATCGGCGACAATAGGAATTTCACGATTCATCAGAGGAAGAATCACTTTCTTCCCAATCAAATTCTGGTAACGTTCATCATCGGGATGAACAGCGATAGCGGAATCGCCAAGCATCGTTTCCGGCCTGGTGGTAGCAATAATGATATGATCGTCTGAACCGACAATAGGGTAGCGAACATACCAGAGATGTCCGTTTCGTTCCACATCATCCACTTCTTCGTCGGAAAGGGCCGTCATATCAACCGGGCACCAGTTGACCAGATAATTCCCGCGATAAATCAATCCTTCATTATATAAACTGACAAATACTTCCTGTACGGCACGCGAGAACCCTTTATCCATCGTAAAACGCTGATGACTCCAATCGCAGCTCGTGCCCAGCATTTTCATCTGATTGATGATGATCGCGCCGTATTCGTCTTTCCATTCCCAAACTTTTTCAACGAATTTTTCCCGCCCGACATCGTGGCGGTTTTTCCCTTCTTCTTTCTTAAGCGTACGTTCCACAACATTTTGAGTTGCGATTCCGGCATGATCCGTTCCGGGTACCCAAAGAGCTTCGTAACCCTGCATCCGTTTAATACGAATAAGAGCATCCTGCACGGACGATTGCAGTGCGTGTCCCATATGAAGCCGTCCGGTAACATTCGGCGGAGGCATCATGATCGTAAACGGTTTTTTATCGGGATTCGGTTTGGCCTTAAAAAGCTCATTATCCATCCAATAGGAGTACCAGCGGTTCTCAATAGTATTCGGATCGTACTTTTTGGGAATTTCCTGCATAATCAGTTGACTGTTACAAATAATTTAAAAAATGAACGTTACCATTCTGATATTTATACGTTTACGATAATAATTTCAAACGTATTAATAATTTCTCCCCGGTAAATTTGAATAAATATCTGGTTTCGGAGATATAAATATTAAATGACCAAAATAAGAAGATGAGCATTAATGATCAGATAAAATTTTAAGGAAAGTTAACATGGGATGTATTTATCGAGACGGAATATTATGTAAGTTATTGTATAACAATGTATTATATATATCATAAAGATGAGAGAAGTAATGTTATGGGTGAATAAACTGTAAGGTCTTCTAGGATGCTAACAGGTTTACTTATAATCTCTGAATTTATCTCGTTTTTATCTCGTTACATCCCCTCTGGGGTGTAATGCCAGCCGGGACGCTCGGCGTCCCAAACGATAATGAAGCCTTTGAACGAATAGATTAATCTATAATCCAATTCACCTATGTTTGTTTCGCTACCCCCGAACCGTAGTCAACGCAACTAATTGGTTATCAGGTAAGTGGACGCAGAGCGTCCAAGCAAGCATTACATGGCCGAACTCTGTAACGAGATGGCACTGGGGGGATAATGAAAAAGCTGTCCATATCTCGTTACATCCCCTCAGGGGTGTAATGTCAACTCTGACGCTCTGCGTCCCAAACGATAATGAAGTCTCTAAACGAATAGATTAACCTATAATCCAATTCATCTATGTTTGTTTCATTACCCCCGAACCGTAGTTAACGCAACTAATTGGTTATCAGGTAAGTGGACGCAGAGCGTCCAAGCGAGCATTACATGGCCGAGCCCTGTAACGAGATAACACTGGAGATAATAATAAAAGCTGTCCCGATATCGAGACAGCTTCTATTCAATCTTTTTTTCCCTTTTTAAAATTTTCTGCGAAGTAAAACACCAAAATGTCCGTCACAGTGATGTATATGCGGGAATGTTTGGTATGATTTCTTGTCCTCGCTCAATATTTCTTCAGGAAGATAACCGCTAAGATCCTCTAATTCGAAATTATCGTAATTATTAAGGAAATTCTCGATTTGTCCCATATTTTCCTCGGGTTCAAGAGAGCAGGTCGAATAAACAAGTCGCCCGTTTTTGCTTACCATATTAGCAGCGGCGTCGAGCAATTCGGCTTGTTTGGCGACGGCGTCGTCAAGATCTTTTTGTGTTCGTTTCCAGCGAAGATCGGCACGTTTGCTTAAAACCCCTGTTCCGGTACAGGGCGCATCAAGTAAAACGGCATCGGCGAGTTTTAATCGAACCTGAGTGGCATCGGCCCGTCGTATTTTAATATTTTCGGCGCCATAATTCATGGCATTTTCCGCAATTTTCTCCAGTCGATCCGACGAAATGTCCACAGCAAGAATACTTCCTTTATTTTCCATCATATTGGCCATAACGATAGTTTTGGTACCAGGAGCAGCACAGATATCATAAACCGACTCACCCGGCTGAGGATCGAGAATCCAGGGAGCAAAACCGGCCGCAATATCTTGTACCAAACAAAGTCCTTTTTCAAACCAGCCTTTTTCTTTTATTTCTTTTATCGATTCAACCTGATAATAGCCGGGAAGCCAATCGCTCTCTGTAAAAGATATGTCACTTTTCTTCATACGAATAGTAAAATATTCCGTATGCGTTTTCAGGTTGTTAACCTTTATATAAAAAGCCGGCCGTTTGTTGTTTGCCTGCATCAATTGAAATGCTTCCCGTTCACCGAAACGTTTAACCCAGCGCTCAACCAGCCATTCCGGATGAGAAAAGGTCATTGAAATTAATTGAGTTCTGTTTTTAGCAGCCGGTTTCGGAAGCTCATTCCGTTCACGCTGAATTTTTCTAAGAATGGCATTCACCAGATCTCCGGTTTTGGAACTAATCCTTCTTTTACCGATTTCCACTGCTTCATTAATGGCAGCATAATCGGGGGTGCCATCCATAAATAGTAAATCGTAGATACCAAGGCGCAGAATATTCTTGAAATAACTACCCATTTCGTCGAAATCGACATTACTATAGTGGGTAATCAGAAAATCAAGATAACTACGATGCCGGAGTATACCTTGAATATATTCATTTGCCTGTTGACGATCCTGATCCTCCAAATTGTTGATCAAATCTTTTTCCAGATTATAGGTATCATCAAACTTAGCAAGAATTTCGATGCTCGCTTGTCGTGCCGATGTAATTTTAGTTTGTGCCAAGGTCCGTGACATTTTAGTAATTAAAATTTTTGCTCAAATATAACAGAAAAAACGATTAAAGTTTTTATACCATACTCATTATTTATTATTACTCAAAAATCTTAGATAATTTTAATCTAATACATTATTGATAGGTAATACGTATTAAGGTAACAGTTAATTATGCTTATATCATACTTTAATTTATTCTTCGGATCCCTTTAAAATTGATGAAATTGAACGATATATAGCATTGCATTTACTTAATGATATGTTTAAATTTCTTAGCTTTATGAGCTATATGAATTGTGATAAATTTAATAAATAAAAGAGCTAACATACAGGATTTCGAATGAATAAGGGAACCATCGCACAAGTAATTGGCCCAGTTGTTGACGTCGATTTTAATGAGGGAGAAATTCCACCAGTATTACAAGCGCTGGAGATCGAGAGAAAAGAAGGAAAGCTTGTTCTGGAAGTAGCCCAGCATTTGGGGGAAAATCGAGTAAGGACTATTGCTATGGATTCGACCGATGGCCTGGTCAGAGGTACGGAAGTCGCCGATACCGGTGCACCTATCTCCATGCCGGTAGGCGATGACATCAGAGGTCGACTTTTTAATATTATTGGCGATTCGATCGATGGTATCGAGCCACCCAAAACGGAAAAGAAATATCCTATTCACCATCGAGCACCTGATTTTGAAGACCTTTCTACTTCGAATGAGATTCTCGAAACCGGAATAAAGGTTGTTGACTTACTTTGTCCTTATGCTAAAGGTGGTAAGATCGGACTTTTCGGCGGTGCCGGTGTAGGGAAGACGGTACTCATTCAGGAGCTTATTAATAATATCGCCAAGCAACACGGTGGTCTCTCCGTATTTGCTGGTGTCGGTGAGCGGACTCGCGAAGGTAATGACTTGTTGCGTGAGTTTATCGAATCCGGTGTTATTAATTATGGTGATGAATTCAAAAAAGAATTGGAAGAAACCGGAAACTGGGATTTATCGAAAGTTGATAAGGATGCACTGAAAACATCTCAGGCAACGCTCGTTTTTGGTCAGATGAACGAACCACCTGGAGCACGTGCTCGTGTGGCGTTGTCAGGATTGACGGTTGCTGAATATTTTCGTGATGAAGTGAGCCGCGATATTCTTCTCTTCATCGATAACATTTTCCGTTTTACTCAGGCCGGTTCCGAGGTATCCGCGTTGTTAGGACGTATGCCTTCAGCGGTTGGTTATCAGCCAACACTGGCTACAGAGATGGGAGCCTTGCAGGAACGGATTACCTCAACTAAGAATGGTTCCATTACCTCTGTTCAGGCCGTTTATGTGCCTGCTGATGACTTGACTGACCCGGCTCCGGCTACAACATTTTCTCACCTTGATGCTACAACCGTATTGTCCAGACAAATTTCTCAGTTGGGAATTTATCCGGCTGTAGATCCATTGGATTCTACGTCACGGATTCTTGACCCGCATGTGATCGGTGAAGAACATTATCAATGTGCACAGGATGTAAAAGAGTTGCTTCAGCGATACAAAGATCTTCAGGATATCATTGCTATTCTCGGAATGGATGAGTTATCCGACGAAGATAAATTAACGGTTTCAAGAGCTCGTCGTGTCCAAAGATATTTGAGTCAGCCTTTTTTCGTTGCGGAACAATTCACCAATATTTCCGGTAAATACGTATCGATTGAAGATACCATTAAAGGATTTAAAAAAATTCTTAATGGAGAACTCGATCATTTACCAGAAAATGCTTTCTATATGGTTGGTACGATCGATGAAGCGATTGAAAAAGGTGAAAAGCTATTAGAAGAAAATAAATAACAAATCATTTAATGAAGTCTTTTAAAGCTCAAATACTAACACCGGATGGACCGGTCTTTGAAGGAGAATCGGTTGGGGTCAAACTTCCCGGAACAGAAGGAAGTTTTGAAGTGCTGTATAATCACGCAAATCTCATGTCATATCTTGATATCGGACGTGCGGAGGTTAAAAAAGACAGCAAAACCTCTGAGATTTATGCTATCAGTGGCGGTTTTGTTGAAATGAGTAATAATAACTTGATTTTATTGGCGGAAGCTGCTGAAAGCTCGGCAGAAATTGACGTTCAAAGAGCGGAAACGGCGAAAGATCGAGCTCTACGCCGAATGAAAGATGAAAAAATGGATCATTATCGTGCCGAACTGGCTTTAAAACGTGCTATAAATCGCATTAAGGTTGCCAGTGAACGATAGGTCGTTTTAAAAAATTATATATCAAAAGGCGGTTATTTTATTTAACCGCCTTTTTTTCGCTAAAGATTTACGTCTGGGGGCAGTCGGACTTAGGAAATCATAACGAAAATTTGTCAGATTGAGATCGTTTTCGGGGTCTTTTGAGGCGAAAAATGGTTCTACGTAACGAAAAAGAGCACGGAAGATGGCCAAATATGACGAATTTGCAGTAGATTTGTTTAACGTGAGGTTCGTTTAAGATGTTGGATTAGATCTCTCAAACTTTATCCTAAATCGTCCAAAATGCGAATTTTGCAAATTATTAATGATTTAGATCATAGCTGTCCAAAACGTTTTTGAGATTAAAAAATAATGCTTAATCGGTTTATTTAGGACAGATTATTTAATATTTGAATGATCAATC
>DATFMK010000403.1:0-6310 GCA_035267005.1 Balneolales bacterium | reverse complement strand
TTATGTGATTTCAATGGAGATGGCAAGATAGATCTGGCTGTCTCTCAAAATGGAGGGGCAACAAAATTATATGTCAATCAAACTTCCAAAGCCGGTTTCAGAATTCATTTAATCGGCTCACCATCAAATAGAAATGCGATTGGTTCCAGTATTCGATTGATTTATCAAAACGGAACTAAGGGCCCCAAACGTGAGATTCAGGCAGGATCAGGATATTGGTCTCAAAACAACTCAACTCAGGTTTTAGGATATGCTAATTCGCTCAAACCGATAGCGATTTTGGTGGAATGGTTTAATGGAAAAAAAGAAAGAGTGAGGCTGAAACCGAACAAAAGAAGGTATGTAATTCATTGGCAAGGTAAAAATTAATCCGTATTCGATGCCATAATCTGCAAAAAACATATTAATGCGTTTTCAGATTTTACTGAATTTCCCTTCATTAATTTTCTTAGCTCATAATTGGGTTAGTTATAATATGTGATCTTTCTTTTTATAAGTGATGTTTTCAAATCATTTTTTGAAGCAACTTTAGACACCCAATTCCCGTTGTTATCATATTTGTACTTATACTTTAACTGATAACTTAAATGATTCTCAAAATAGATGTGATTACTGGTTATAACATTATTTTCTTTATTATAATTAAAACTATCTTTTCTCTCTACTTTGCCGAATGATCCGTATCTCTTTATTGTCTTAACTTTTCCTTTTTTGTTATACGTATACCGCCAATCATAACCAAAAAAGCCATTAGCATATCTGGATTTCTGTTCTGTTTTTTGTCCTGATTTATTATAGTTGATATGAACAATATTTCTTTTATAGCCCTCTTCTGCATATGATATCACCTTTTTTCGTTTTACGATACCATCCTTATAGCTATAAATTGATCTATATTTTAAATTCCCATTTGCATAGTATTTATGAACGCTATCTACCATACATTCATCACTATAGTAATACATAATGCTATCTTTTTTAGAATTAAATGACCTATATATACCTTTAATTTTATTACTTTTATTAAGTTTATACTTATAGAAATATGAACTTTTTATACCATAAACATTCTTTTTACCGTCCACATATTCAAATCCATTTTTGTTAAAACGAACCAACTCAACACTCGATTCAACAGGTTTATCATTTGAAGTCTTATTTTGCTCCAACTGAGGATGATATTTGTATTTTTGAATAATGATTTTCTTTACTTTTCCATGTAATCCTAATTTATTCCAATCATTTTTAATACCGTATTTCAAACACTTTCGCCGTCCACATCCGGAAATGATTACAATAACTATTAGAAATAATAATTGTTTGCTACTAATTATATCTTTTATCACGCGACCTTCTTTTTCAATCATTCTTCTTAATCTATAGTCTTAAAAGAACAGCAAATGAAAAACCCGTCATATGAGATAAAAACAACCTATTTGTAAGTCAATTTACGCTCACCTGACGGGTTTATATTCTAAATAATTATTACATCATTTTTTGTATTTTCTCATTAACTCATTTGGCCACAATCACTGCGGATCCGGATACCCCGTTCACCGTGGCCGTAATTGTCGCCACACCGTGTCCCCTCACGTGCACGATCCCGTCACTGCTGACTTTGGCCACCGAGTTGTTGCTACTGCTGTAACGAACCTGCGCGTCGGATAAATTGACAAACGAGCCGTTGTTGTAGACCGCTTCCATGATGCGATCCGCTTTGGCATGCGGCTGCTCCCGGCCCTTGTTGATGTCCGGCTGAATCCACTTGTTCTTCGCATGTAAATTGATCGTGTCCCCAACCTTATAGGCCAGTTTCTGGGGTTCAATCGTCACATACTTCACCTTCGGGGTCAATGCGCCGTGCACGTTTACCGCTTCCGAGTCGACTACCGCCTCGGCATTGCGGCTCACCTCAAACCCATAGGTCCCGTTGTAGACACCCCACCGGCGGGCCTGTTCGTTCCACAGCTTGAGCTGACTGGCCTTGACCGTTAAGGTCACGTGCTGGCTCTGGCCAGGCTGCAGCGTCCGGGTTCTCTGGAAGGCTTCCAGACGTTTGCGGGGCAGGATCTTCCCCTTGACTTTCGGGGAGGCCACATACAACTGGGCTACCGTGGCCCCTGCCTGGTCTCCGCTATTGGTCACATCAAAACGTACCGTCACGGTCCCATTAGGGGAGACCGTTCGGGGGGAAACCTTAATATTGGAATAGTTGAAGTGACTATAGCTCAATCCGTAACCGAACGGATAGGTCGGTTTCTTCGTGAAGTACATGTAGGTCCGGCCCAGCCCGTTGGTCCGCCGCGGGATCAGGTAATAGTCGGACTTGCTGGGAAGCTGGGTGTCGTCTTTATACCAGGTAAAATCCAGATGCCCGCTGGGATTTTTCTGGCCAAATAACACCTTGGCCAACGCCGTACCCTGACTCTCCCCGTTATAGCCACTGAAGACAACCGCCGGGAATTTATGCTGGGTGATATTGATCTTGACCGGTCCGTCGGACTGAATGGCCAGCACCATGTGCTTATTGCCCTGGGCGGCTACCTTATAGATCAGCGAATTATAATTGCCCGGCATCCCCAGACTGGCCCGGTCGTGGCCCTCCCGGGCGACCTTCTCGTTGGTGCCGACAAAGACGACCACCAGATCGGCGCTTTTAATATCTGATTGGGTCTTGGCGCTCAGATGAGCGGGGCTGCTGGCCGTGGTCGAGGTCCCGGTCTTATCAAAGATGACCGAGGCGTTCGGATTGGCCGCCTGGACCGCCTTGCGGATCCCATCTACGGCGCTGACTTTCAGGCTGGGATTGCCCGAGTAGCCGCCCAGTGTGACTTTATTAGCCAGATTGCCGACAATCACCACTTTGTGAAGCTTCTTGGCGTCAACCGGCAACAGAGGGGTTTGCGTGCCCGGCACCGGATCGTTCTTGAGCAGGACCAGCGAATTTTCTGCCACTTTCTCGGCTAATTCTTGATGCGCCGGACTCTGGATCACCGATTTGGTGATCTTGGTGTAGGGCACCTCGCTGCGCGGGTCGAACTCACCGGTACGCATCCGGATGGTAAAGACCCGGGTCAGGGCCCGGTCGATGACGCCTTTGCTCAGGATACCGGCTTTGATAGCGTCTTTGATATTCGAGAGGGTGTATTCGGCCCCGGTACAATTCAGATCGGTTCCGGCGCGAACGGCATAGGCTTGTCCGCCGGCGGCTCCGGGCAGGGTCTCCCCGTTTTTCTTATTTTTCCAGATGGATTTTTTACCTTCGCGTTTAGCAGCCCAGCCCGGTGGTGTCCAGTTGTGTCCGTATGGAAATAAATTATACGTTGTGCCAACCGCGCCACAGTCTGATGTAGTATAACCGTGAAAACCGAAGGTTCTCTGTAACAATTCATCCACAGTATACGTGTTAGCTACGGCCGGGGTACCGTTAATCGCATTATAGGAGGTCATGATTCCGGCCACATGAGCGTTCTCAATCAGATAGCGGAACGTCGCGGTATAATAATCACGGATAGCCTCGTCTGTTGTGTTTGATGAAATACCTTGTCTGTTATTTTCCGTGTTGTTCAATGCGAAATGTTTGGCTGTCGCGGCTACCTTCAAATAATGGGTTTTGGGTTTGCCCGCCATCGTTTGTCCCTGATAACCGTCGACAAAAGCGGCGGCCATGTGGGAGGCCAGATAGGGGTCCTCGCCAAAGGCCTCATCGGTACGCCCCCAGCGTGGATCCCGGTCGATGTTGATCGTCGGAGCCCAGTAGGTCAGATTTCCATAATCCGAACGGGATTCCCCCAGGTTATTCTGTGCTTTGCCAAACAGCGACTTGTCCAGAAAGCCGCGGGCTTCATCGGAAATTGCCGTGGTCTCTTTATAGATGAGCCCGGGATCCCAGCTCATCGTGGAGGCGAAATTGGTCGGAAAACTCGTCGCTACAGGCGATCCGTAGGCGTGTTCCCGCTTCTTCTTACCATTATGAATATTGCCAAACAAAGCATTAATGCCATGCTGCCCCTCGCTCCAGTAGATGTACTGATGAACACCCAACCGGGGTATAGCCGGAGCGTTATTCGTGTGAAGTTGTTTGACTTCTTCGGCCAGAGTCATTTTAGAGACTAAGTCAGCGGCCCGTTCTCTAAAAGAGTATTGGGTATTCAAATAAATTGGCTTCCTACCCTTTATCGTTTTTTTCGGTGCTCCCGGAGATTTTTTCACATTTTGTGCATAGGTTGGTGACATACAAAAAAGAATCAACAACATGCCTATCATGAGGAAAAACGATCCCTTCAGGAAATACTTTGAATTATAGATCAAATTTTTCATGAAATATCGATTTTAAATTATTAATAATTGGTATCTCTATAATGAATAGATACATTTTGGGGTTTTATTAATAGAATCAAATTTAAGACCAATAAAGCCAGTGGCAATATTGGGAACCTCCTTTCATTACTATCAATTAAAACCTAAATAGCATACATGATTTATATGAGTCGCAATTATCATAAACTTTAATAGAAGTTCATTAAAAAACATTATGACCTCCAACTAATAATCTGATAGTGCATCTCTATGTCTTCAAGACAAATCATTTTATCCTATATAATAGATAATCCATATACATGATTACTTTTTCACTGCAATCATGTACATGGAATTATCTGCATTTAGAAATTAATATCCGGGATTCTGTATAACCTTCGGATTCTGATCAATTACCGCCTGAGGTACTGGATCTAAATACATATATTTATGAAATGTATGTGGATGATGTAATGGAATTACCTTATAAGTCCACACACCACTATTGTCAGATGGATGTGTATTTGTAATTTCCATTCCGTGATGCGGTTGATTCATAACGGAATCGGCAATACCCCATCTAATAATATCCCAGAATCGTTTATTCTCAAAGCATAACTCAACATCCCGTTCCTGATGGATTGCTTTGCGCATTTCACCCTGTGTTAGACCAGCCTGCAAATTAGGCAATCCGGCCCTATTCCTGATTTTGTTCATGGCACTATAAACAGAAGCATTCGGACCAACCGCCTCATTTTCTGCTTCAGCATAACCCAGAAGCACTTCTGCATAACGGAAATAAATCCAGTTCGCACCACTTTTAGGTCCACCACCAGGTCTCACATTCGGATTTAACTTCTTCTTAAAGTAATACCCTGTATTACCTACGTCTTTGGTTCCAAAATCAATCTGATTGTCTGAAGGATGGACTTTATTTATCCAGGTATAGATGGTATCCGGTTTTGACATCCATTTCATATCATACGGTGCTCCATTATAAACAATCCAATCGTAAAATCTTGGTCCACGATTTACATATGGATTTTGAGGATTATATCCTGAATTTTGTGCATTAATAGATTTACCATTCTTCATGAAGAATTTGTCTATCAATTCTTGTGTTGGATCATAATTACCCCAGGTATAATAAGCCCCATTTATCCAAACGGGTCCACCATACTGTTCAAAGCTTGAACCTTGTGGCGTATTGGCGACAACCTGTCTGTCCCAAATAACCGAAGAATTATATTCGTTTTTGGGATACCACAACGATTTGAGGTCGGGAAATAAAGAATATGGACTCCCATTTCCCCATTGATCGATGAATTTTTTAAACGTTGCGGCGGCATCGGCCCATCTGCTCTTTTTATAATTTCCAAATCCACAGACTTTATCCGGATTGGAACCTACTGCCGGAACGGGTGCATTATATGCTGGGCTTGCAGCATAAAGCTGAATCCAGCCTTTAAGCATTCTTGCGGCAGCCAATGTTGCTCTGCCAGCATCCTTATCTCCTTTATTGTACTTAACAGCCAAATAACCATCGTTAATGACCGAATCTAACTGAGTAACAAGGAAATTATAGGTTTGTTCAAAAGTGGCTCTTTTATGATAGATCTGTGTACTATCCATTGTATTCCTGTTTAACACTGACGTAATTATAGGAAGACCACCAATATGTTCCCATAATCTGCTATACCAAAATGCCCTCAGGAATCTTGCTTCATCGATTCTTTTATGCATCCAGTCTGCAGAAAAGTTCTTTGAATGCTTTTTAACTTCGGCAATAAAAGTATTACACTTTCTAACTTTAGTATATGTATCACCCCAATTGGTGATATCACCCGGACCTGCTGTACCACCCCAAATCGAATAGTTATTTGTAGTGGTAACGATTCCTTTTTTCCAATTGTAGGAACCGTAATAAAAACCAGCATCGTTATAATCCGTGAAGTTATCCAGATTTTCCGGTGAATTATATAGTATTTTAAGGCTTCCGTAAATATTATTA
>DATFMK010000402.1:0-2546 GCA_035267005.1 Balneolales bacterium | reverse complement strand
CTGGCCGGGATTCTCATAATTATGTTGTTATCTGTTGTGACCAAACATTATAACAACCTCTTGCTCATATTGTTGAATTTACCCTTCGCCTTGGTTGGTGGCGTCCTGGCCGTTTTTTTTACAGGTGGATATATGACTATTGGATCTTTGGTTGGATTTGTGACCTTATTCGGGATCACCCTGCGTAATTCAATCATGTTAATTTCCCATTTCGATCATTTAGTTAAACAGGAAGGATATTCCTGGAACCTGGAAACAGCGATTAAAGGGGCATCCGAACGTTTGACACCCATTTTGATGACCGCATTGGTTACGGCATTCGGACTCCTGCCATTAGCATTAGGAAGCGGATCTGCCGGTCGGGAGATCGAAGGCCCAATGGCCATTGTGATTTTGGGAGGATTAGCTACCTCTACAGCTCTGAACCTGCTCATTTTACCAACATTAGCGCTGCGTTTTGGAAAATTTGATAAATTATCGCCAGGTGAAGAATGAAGTTTTCCATATGTGATTTGCTTTCTCTTTTAAGGAGATGTTGAGTAATCAATTCTAAACAGTTATTTATGAATTCCGATTTAGAACCTGTCTCCCATATCCATTTTTTTTTAATAAGACCAATACTTTTTACTACCCGGAGTATCATTTCCCTTGTAGTTTTGTCGATTTTTTGGAGAGATGAGATCCGGGTTGTCAATTTAAGAAGGCTATGCAAAACGGTTTTTATGTCCAATATTAATCCCAAATTCTTCCGGCCCCTGTCTTAACCAAAAGTCCTGTTTTAACGTGAGTTCGATATAAAGTAATTATGGAACCAAAGTCTCATTTTTTTTGACGGCCGACCACCGATTACCGACCACAGAGAAATATTATGAGCCTCATAATTCATTTTAATGTGACGTATATCCAATTTTTAATGAACATATATAATTTTAACGAATCTGAATCCGCTAAAATCCTCGTAAGTTTGTAGCCTGATTTAAAACACAAAAAGCCGGAAAAACCACATATTCAAAGGTTTTTCCAGCTTTTTTTACGCGTCGGGATGACAGGATTTGAACCTGCGACCCCACGGCTCCCAGGTTCGAAATTTCTGCCTTAAACGTCCAAAAACAGCTGTTTTTGCAATGACATGTACCTACTTTATGTACCTAGTTTCGGGAAATGTGGAAAATTATCATTGCAAAATAAATTCATTATTTCCCCTAGAATCATGCATGCTTAAGGAAAAGTAGGGTTGGTATTAAAGTAATTTCAACTGATTCTGGGTTTCGGTACGATTCGGTTTTCTAAAGTGTTTAAAATCGAATTTAAATGTCACACCGAACCCATTTTTCAAGTCTACCTGCCATTTGGCTTGTAATTGATTGGACAGAGTTTGTATCAATTGAAATCCCGTAGTATGGGGCTGGTCTAGTAGCGAATCATCAACAATACCGACTCCATTATCTTTAACTTTAAAGTAATACATATCATCGTTTTGCTTTTTAAGAGTTATATGAATATGCCCTTTTTGATTATTTGGAAAAGCATGTTTGTAGGCATTCGTAATTAATTCTGTTGCCAGTAAGCCAAATGGAACGGCTTTATTCATATCAATTAATATTGGTTCAATATCTAAAAGGCATGATATATTTTCATTCATGTACACAGGCAGACCCCTATTTGTAAATATATCATCAATATTCTTTGTTAAATCTTCCAGGTAGGTATCCAGCCGTATTTCAGAAAACAAATAATCCTGGTATAATTTTTCATGAACTAATGCGATAGATTTGATCCGATGTTGCGTTTTTAACAGAAGATGCCTCGTTTCAGGAGCATTCTCATCCATTATCTGCAAATCGATCAGACCGGAAATTGTAGCCAGGTTATTCTTAACCCGGTGATGAATCTCCGACAACAGGGCGTCTTTCTCATCCACCAATTCTTTTAGTTCACTTTCCCTGTCGATCAGATCTTTAATCCGTGATTTAAGTTTATTGTTGTATCTTCTAATCAGGTAATAGAGCAGGGACCCTCCCAGTATCGAATAAATGATATCACTTATGATTTGTTCCTGGTAAGAAGTAATCAATATTCTGGAAAACTGGAACCAGTTTATAGATATAACAATGAATAAAAATGTAATGAGTAGCGGCTTTTGCCTGTCCTGGTAATATCTCTTCATTTTTAAACCCCAAAAAATATAAAAACTATCATCCGGGAGGATGTTGATAAGTGCTTAGCTAACATAAAATTCAATTATAAACAAACTTTAAATTTACGAATCCGTCAAAGCAAAATCAATAAAAGAGAGTAATTATAAGTATGAGTCCTCTTGATTAATTTTTTGCTCATAAAAATCGTGTACATCTGTGGACAATAAAAAAAGCCGGAAAAACCACATATTTAAAGGTTTTTCCAGCTTTTTTACTCGTCGGGATGACAGGATTTGAACCTGCGACCCCACGGCCCCCAGCCGTGTGCTCTACCGGACTGAGCCACATCCCGAGTGTCAAACACAAGAACTAAAATATACCGCTGTTTACTTCAAAACTCAACCTTAC
>DATFMK010000401.1:0-3993 GCA_035267005.1 Balneolales bacterium | reverse complement strand
GTAGATAGACTATAAGCTTAAACGAACCTCACGTTATTTATATTTAGAAACTTTATTAAAAATGAATAAATGGATAAATTTTTAAAATTTAGATTTGGTTTATTGTTCAATTTTAAAAGACTATGCGAAGCGGCCTTTTTTGACAATCCCTTCGTTATCATGTTTTAAAATCTTCAAGTATCCTTATATGCTGCGTTTTAAAAACCGTATATTCTGCAAGTTTTCGAAATTGACAATAAATTATGGTTTTGCAAAGCCTTCTGTTTATGCGGAAGGTGATTCGACAGTATCGATTCCTTTAAAATATCCTTTATGAAAATAATAATTAGAATTTGCCTGTTTTCTATACTGATTCTATTCTCCCAGTGTTCTTCCAATTATCACACTAAAAATTTTACATTAAAATGGCATAAGTCGGATGGTTACAAATGGGCTGATCTTAAACCCAACAAAAATGGCAGTACGGGCTTTAAAAGACTTGATTCTGATGAAACCGGCATTTCATTTGTAAATAATCTCTCAAAAAAAGATTATACGAAAAACACTCTTTTTCTAAATGGTTCCGGGGTTGCAGCGGGAGATATTGACGGGGATGGTTTGGTAGATGTATATTTTACACAGCTGGATGGTCCGAATAAACTCTATCAGAATTTGGGCAAATTTCATTTTAGAGATATCACCGATTCCGCCGGTGTGGCTTTGCCAGATTATAAATGTACAGGTGCCGTATTTTCAGATGTGAACGGGGATGGTAAACTGGATTTATTAGTATCTACGTATCGGCACGGAACGGTATTATTTTTGAATAAAGGGAAAGATCATTTTATACGTGATCGAAAAGCTGGCTTGGACTCCACAACCGTCGGGGGGACCACGCTCACTCTGGCTGATATTAATGGGGATGGATACCTGGATCTCTATGTAGCGCATTACAGAGAAAGAACAATAAACGATATGTACACTCCAAAAGAGCGCTCACCAGAAAAAATCACGAATTATCAAAACGGTAAGTATACCATTAAAAAAAGCTTTCAAGGGCATTATGCAATCGTCACGAAATATAGAAACGGGAAACCCAATATTCGTGAATTTGGAACTACAGATGAATTGTACCTTAATAAAGGGGGAACAGGTAAAAACTGGAAAGGCTTTAAAAAAGTAAAAGACCTAAAAGCTCACTTTCTAAATGCGAAAGGGGAAAAAACGGGATTGACCAAAGACTGGGGATTAACTGCCCGTTTCGAAGATATCAATCATGATGGCCTGCCCGATTTATATGTGTGTAACGATTTTTGGACACCTGACCGTGTTTGGATCAATCAGGGAAATGGGGTTTTTAAAGCTATGAATCCTTTAAATATTCGACATTACTGTTTTTCATCAATGAGTATTGCTATTGGTGACATCAATAATGATGGCAATGCTGATATGTTTGTTACTGATATGCAAGGTGCCACTCATCAACACAGACTGCGGGAAGGTGAGAATATAACGCCTTTTCTTTCTCATGTAGGGGATATTTCTACTCAACCGCAGTATTCCAGAAATATGCTGTATATCAATCGGGGTGACAATACATTTACAGAGACTGCTTATTATAGCGGTGTGGCTGCAAGCGGATGGTCCTGGACAACAAATTTTATGGATGTGAATTTGAATGGCCGGGAAGATTTGTTAGTAAATACCGGAAATGTGTATGATGTCCGTGATATGGATACGCAATTGTATCTAAATCAGCAGTTGAAGAAACATCCATATAACATGAAAAAATATCGACAAGGATTGTTGTCGTATCCTCCTTTACAGGAAGTTAATAAGGTTTATAGAAATAATGGCAATCTCACTTTTACAGATGTTAGTAAAAAGTGGGGATTTCATGCGAAAGACGTCTCTCAGGGATTGGCTTTAGCTGATTTGAATAATGATGGAACTCTGGATCTCATTACAAACCGATTGAATAAACCGGCAGGTATTTATAAAAACAGGACCGGTGCTCCCCGCATCTCAGTTCGTTTGATTGGGAATGCTCCTAATACGCAGGCTATTGGCGCTCGTGTGGTTTTACATGGTGGACCGCTTTTACAGGAAAAACAGGTTGTTTCAGGAGGAAATTATTTATCTGGATCGGATCCACAGCTCATGTTTGCTGCCGGTAAAGGGAAACGGAATCGTTCTTTGATTATCTATTGGCCGGATGGAAAGACAAGCACAATACATAATATCAGAGCCAACCGAATGTATGCGATTAATGAAGCGGCTATACCGACTCAAAAAGGGCGTGTAAAACCAAGATCCTTCTCAAAACCAATTTTCAAAGATGTTTCCAAACGATTGAATTTCAAAGAACATGAGGATACCTACAACGATTTTCAGCGACAACCGTTGCTGCCTTTAAAATTGAGTCAGGAAGACCCGGGGATGGCCTGGATCGATTATAATGGAGATGGTCGTCCCGATCTGTTTGAAACGTCTGGAAAAGGCGGAGCAATGGCATTATTCAAAAATGAAGGTCATGGAAGATTCCGGAAAGTTAATCTGTCCGGTATCAATAAAGCAACGAATGGAGATCAAACAGCAGTGATCGGCTGGCGCACAGCTAATGGAACCAACCTGATTGTAGGACGCTCAGATTACGAAATGAGTCAACCGGGCGGTCCCTCGGCTTATCATTATTTGATTCGATATGGAAGGGTAGTAAAAAAGGAACCTTTACCGGATTCTCCATCAAGCACAGGCCCTTTAGCGGCAGCTGATTATAACAGGGATGGATCAATCGATTTGTTTGTAGGTGGGCGGGTCATTCCTGGTCAATATCCCAAAGCGGCGAGTTCAGCGTTATATAAGAATATCAACGGTCATTTTGTGCTGGATCAAACCAATTCGAAATTGCTTAATAAGATTGGAATGGTCACCGGTGCTGTTTTTACGGATTATAATCAGGATGGTTGGCCGGATTTATTGCTAAGCACGTCCTGGGGTTCCCTAAAATTATTCCAGAACGATCATGGAACTTTTCATAATGTGACTAAACAAGTTGGTCTGAATAAATATCATGGATGGTGGCATGGCGTGGCTACGGGTGATTTTAATAATGATGGATATCCCGATATTGTCGCGACTAATTGGGGGCAAAACAGTCAGTATCATGTTGTATCCGGTCATCCGATGCGGATGTATTACAACGATATGAATTCAGATGGGGTACTGGATATCATACAGTCTAATTATGACACAAAAATGAAAGCTTACGTTCCCATAAAACCATTATACGATTACTATTCCTTGCCTTTAATGGCTTCCCGGATAAAATCATATCATCAATATTCCAGTTCTCCCTTGAAAAAAATCGTTGGTCCAGCTTTGGAAATTATTCCATATAAACAGATCAACATCCTTCAAAGTATGGTGTTCATCAATAAAGGAGGGAAGCATTTTGTGGCGCATCCATTACCACGTGCCGCACAACTGACGGCTAATTTCGACGCGGGAATTGCCGATTATAATAACGACGGTAATGAAGATATTTTCCTGAGTCAGAACTTTTTTGATCTGCCGCGTGGTGAATCACGTTTAGATGGCGGACGCGGATTATGGCTCGAAGGAAACGGCAAGGGTGATTTTAAGGCAGTACCTGGGCAGAAAAGTGGCATTAAAGTATATGGAGAGCAACGCGGAGCCGCCTTAGGTGATTTCAATAACGATGGACGCGTAGATTTGGCTATTTCTCAAAATGCTGGTCAGACGAAGTTATATCAGAATCAAACTCCTAAGTCGGGATTACGAATCCGTTTAGTCGGACCACCACAAAATAGGGACGCAATTGGATCGAGCATTCGATTACGGTATAAAAATGGGGGAGAAGGACCTGAAAGAGAAATACAGGCCGGATCGGGATATTTGTCTCAAAATAGTTCTAATCAAGTCATGGGATACAAAGGTAATAAAATGCCTGAGTCTATTGAGTTAACCTGGTTTAATGGAAAAAAAGAACAA
>DATFMK010000400.1:0-7252 GCA_035267005.1 Balneolales bacterium | reverse complement strand
CCGACTACGCAAGACTCGGTTCCGGCAGCTGGTTAGGCTTTACCGGACAGGATTGGTTACCTGAAGGCTTCCTGCGAAAGGTTTCAAAGAACATAATCGTTAATCCCCCTTTCATGGGCTTAACTTGGCGCAATAACCCGGATTATTCACCAAGAAATTTTGTTGTAACCAAGGCGAATTTAAAAATGTGCATGAAACGTACATGGGTACATTGATTAAGCATTTTTAAATTCAACACAGTGCACGGCCAAATTTCGCAGCTCTTTTTAGACTCCTCAAATTTGAGGAAAACTTTATTTTTTACAAAATATTGTTTTTTCAATAAGATGTGTATTCATTCTTGTAGCTTACGTGAATAATTCGGGTTAAAAATCTATACCAATAGTGATGTAATTGATGGGGTGTCCAAAGTGTTTGCCATCATAAGGCCATCCAATATCCCAACGAACGGGTAATCCCAATAATATAGTTCGTATCCCAAATCCTGAACCAATCAATATACCGCCATTCAGATTAGTTTGTCCGTTGGCAGAAGTCATTGGTTTAGCTACTTTAAAATTCAACTTTGCCTCATTAATATTTGGTGTATTGGGATTATCAACGCCCCAGGCGGTTCCTATATCGGTGAACATTACCCCTGTCAGATTATATAATGGCAATATGGGGATCGGACCTGGTAAAATAGCTGCAAAAATCGGGAACCTGAATTCAGCGTTGAATAATCCGAAGCGGTCACCATACATAGCATTATACTCGTAACCACGCATTGGAAGTGCCGGCATGGTCAGGAATATATCACTTAGATTATTTAATGGAATTTGGTTATTCGACCACCTGTAGTTTATCCAGCCCTGCATACCACCGAGGAAGAATGATTGGGCGTCGCGGCCAAATGATGCACCTCCGGAAAATCTGAATGCAAAGGAATATCCGGCACCTAAACCAACATACTTTCTAAAATCGCCTATTAAACTGACGAATCGTACCGTCTTTTGCGTTACCGGCGGACTAGCAGTAAGACTAATAGCATATCTGTATCCACCTTCAGGGGTTATGTACCCTTGTTTGGATTTATCTTTTGTAAAAGTGATCTGAGGATATATAAAGGCGGATGTCTGACTTGAGCCGCTATTCGTCGTCACATCACTGAAATCACGCGATATTGCCAGCCCTGAAACACCGTAATCTATCCTTGTAAATCGATCGAATGGATATTGGAAATTCACGCCACCACCATATATCCGGTACCTAACCAACTGACCATAACCATAGTACGGTGAAAAGGTTTGATATTGTTGCGCGCTATGGAAATAGTTTACATTAAAGTTTGTACGATGTTCATAATTATTATAGCTGATTACATAATCACTATTTCTAAGATCAGAGACCAGGTTACTGGCAATGCTGATATCCTGATTACCAAGTACATCACTGAATCTCATTTGTACCAGACCATAGGTTCCATAATAGGTTGATAAGTTTCCGCTATAATAAGTAAAATCAGGTGAGAAACTCAGGCGATACCTGTGTGGCCTGAAACGATCGTCTTTCGTAATATTACTGTCGGGTTTAAAGACGTTATTTTCGACTTTTTTACTTGCTTCCTCATCGAATGTCTTACCAAAAACATAATTATGATAATCAATATAACCGCTTGTGGTATCTGCTTTAGTCGTATCTGTTTTGGATGTATCTGCTTTTACGCCACCAGCAAGGCCAGTCATACCAGTTCCGGCATTATTGGCTTGCGCCAATTTCGACTGTGTCGTGTCACTTACAGGAACGCCGTTGTCCTTTTCTTCTAACGCGTATTGCGTACCATTTGGACCAAACATTTCTTTGGCATATCTGAACGTCGGGACTCTGACATCTTCGGGTTCATTCGCTCTTCTTTGTGCCCAGTAATTCGGCTTTAACGGTGCTTTAACTTGCTTCGTCAATGGAGAATTAATGACATAAATGTCTACATACCCCCCATTATAAGCACTTATGGCCATTTTGCTGCCATCTGCGCTAACCGACATCTGTAGAATACCCGATATCAAATTGGTCAATGGATGACTGGTACGGGTTTTAATATTCATCTCATAAGCGTTCGGTATACCGTTCTTATCGGACGTATAGATGAGATGACCATTTCTAGTCATAATAGGTTGTGTTTCATCCCAGCCGGGTGTCTTTGTTAATCGAACGGCCCGATTCGAACCGATTTTCACACTATAAATATCAGTTTGGTTTAAGTTCGGATTCAACAACTCATTATAATTTACCCCATATTTATTCAGCTGAACCTTATCACCACGATCGGATGCAAAATAAATCGTTTTAGAATCTGCTCCCCACGAAGGTTGTTTATCCGTAAAGATATCATGAGTGATATTCGTCACTTTGTTCGTTTTTAAATTAAAAACGTAAATATCAGGAAAGGGTCCGGATGAACCGGCAAAAGCTATTTTATTTCCATCCGGCGACCATGACAAAGCTCCAATTTGGTCAATATCAGGGAAGTTATATTTCTTAGACTGCCCTGTTTGATAATCAATAATGGCCAATTCATCACTACCCTGAGACCGCACTGATAAGGCTATTTTGCTGCCATCCGGCGACCATGTAAGGTTGTCGTTAAGTAAATTAAAATCCTCAAAATTGACATTATTTTGTCCTTTTATCAAAGTTTTTATCTTCTGTCCAGTTAATGTATTGACCACAACAACATCTATATATCCACTTTGATTTGTTAACATCGCTAACCTATCACCTTGTGGTGAAAGAGCCGGACTCGTATTGTAAGAACCTGATCCTGTTCGCTGACGTTTGGTTATCTGCGTACCCACATCGTTCAGAGAATTACGATCAGCAATTTCTGGTAAATATCTTTTCTTCAGGAATGCATGCCATCTTTTCGATAATTCTGATATGGATAATCCAATGGCTTCTTTAAAACCCTGTTCAACATTACGAGTATTTTTAATATCATTGAAAATCTCGCCAATCTTTTCTCGTCCATACGTTTCAACAATATAATCCCAAACCGACTGTCCGCCACGATACCAAAAATAACCATATAGCTGACTGATAGGTGGCATGTAGTTATTTAAAATAGCATCACGTAAGAAATCATCTTCATCGGTATCAAATCCAAGAGATTCGTACTCTGCCATTCCTTCATTAAACCAGTTCGGTATTTGAAGTTGAATATTATTTTGAATCATCGATTGAACGGAACCACCGTAAAACATCTCATTTACCACGGCATGGACTAATTCGTGGTTTAGAGTATGCCTGAAATCGGCATAAGATCCCATAAATGGTATAGTTATCCGGTTTTTATACGGCTCGGTTACCCCACCAATACCCGAAGCTCCCAGTGGCAACTGAACCACATTCGTTTGAGAAAAATCATTATGAGAATCATAAACAATTACCTTGATACGACTGGTAATCTTATAATTAAAATCATGTTCCATCTCTTTCAAAGCCGACTCGAGTGTCTGAGCAGCAAATACCGCTAAGTAATAGTTTTTATTCTGATAGTAATATATATCGAAATGTTGTGATTGGATATATTTCCAGTTAAAGTTCTTGTATTGCACCTTATTTTTACCGAAACCAAAATATTGCGCCAGAGCATTTTGTACATGCCCTAATACAAAAACAATCAACACCAGGGGTATTAGGATGAATATATTTTTGATCTTTCTCATTACACTACCTGTAAGTATTATGATTTAATACCAAGATGAATTCTACATATATAATAATATAGTAGAAAATTCACGTCGTTTTAGAAATTAATTTTTTGCCTTTCAACTAATTAAAACCAAATCAACCGTTCTTTGTTCCAGATTCGTATCTTCTACTCTAACTTTAACTAAATTTCCCATCTGATATTTTCTACCACGGGATCTTCCGTATAAACAATATCTTTTTCTATCATAAATGTAATAATCATCATTCATATTACTAATGTGCACCATTCCTTCACAGTGAATATCTTTAAGATCCACATATATCCCATTTTCAGTAACACCGCTTATTACACCTATATATTCCTCACCAATGCGCTTACTCAAATATTCCACTTGCTTTAATTTTACGCTATCTCTTTCAGCGTCAACGGCCATTTTCTCACGTTCACTACATTGATTCCCAAATTTTTTGAGATCATCGAACCGATAAGCCGGTCTTCTAACTTCATAGTTTTTTAGCAATCTATGTACTATAACATCAGGGTAACGTCTAATGGGACTCGTAAAGTGCGTATAATGTGAAAAATTCAATCCAAAATGTCCGATATTTTTTGGACCATACTCTGCTTTCGACATCGCTCGAAGTACCAGATTATTTATAATATACTCCAGGGAAGTGTCTTGCACCTCCTCCAGCAGCTTATTAATTTTTTGAGGTGTCACATTCCCATCTTTTATATCAAAGTCAATTCCAATGGGTTTCACATGTTCGGCGATATTAGCTAATTTTTCATCATCGGGTTTGTCATGAATACGGTAGAAAAACGGATATAAATCTTTCGTCTTTTTCTTTCCCGATTCTTGCCGGAGATTATCCACATGAATAGCGACCGTTTTATTTGCCAGCAACATGCACTCCTCAATAAGCCGATGAGTTAACAATCTTTCTTTGATGATAACCTTTATTGGCGTTCCGTCATCATCTAAAACAAATCGTGGTTCCGGCGTATCGAAATCTATGGATCCGGCTTTAAATCTATTTTTAATAAGCGTTTGAGATAGCTGAGCGAGTTTTTTCAGTTTGTCTTCGTAGGGATTTTGAAGTTCCCCATCAATAACTTTCTGCGCTTGCTCATACGTAAAACGAAATTTGGAATTTATTACCGTTTCCTCTATGGAATAATCAACCACTCTACCTTGAGATGTGACTTCCATGAAGCAGCTATACGTTAGCTTATCTTCATTAGGACGTAAACTACATACACCGTTACTTAATTCTTCTGGTAACATCGGAATAACTCGATCCACAAGGTAAACACTTGTTCCCCGTTTATACGCTTCTTTATCCAGAACCGTATCTGATTGCATGTAATAACTGACATCCGCAATATGAACTCCGATTTTAAAATTACCATTTTGAAGCTGATCGAAACTGATGGCGTCATCAAAATCTTTAGCATCTTCCGGATCGATCGTAAAGATGACCTCCGAGCGCAAATCATTACGCCGCTCTATTTCACTATCCGGAATTTTCTTAGGGATGTTATCAGCAAAAGAGACCACATCCTCAGGAAATGCGGCCCGCATTTGATTTTCAGCAAGAATAGATAACACTAAAGCATCATTTGTACCTTTCTCACCAAGCGTATCGATGACTTTTGCTTCTGGCAAGGCTTTGGGATGTGCCCACTCTATCAGACTAAAAATGACCTTATCGTTGTTTTTGGCACCATTAATATTTTGTGGCAATACAAAAAAATCGGTTTGAGCAGATCGTTCATCCGTCTCAATATAATAAGTGTCTTTACCTTGTTTAATTAAGGTCCCCACATAAAAATCTCTCCCCCGTTCAACGACTTCAATAATCTTTCCTTCAATTCTTTTTCTCCTGCCACCTCTGAATATTTCAATATTTACAATATCATCAGGCAACGCGGTTCCCAAATATTTAGATGGGATTCGAATATCCTCCTCATAATCTTCAACAGGTACAAAACCTACGCCATATCTGTTTAGACTTAATTTACCCTGATGAGGTTTATGATTATTACCTCGTCTGACAACACTTAATAAATTCCCTTGGGATCTTTTAATTCGTTTCTTACTGACCAGTTTATTGATTGTTTTCCGCAGCCGTTTTTTGTCATTTTTCTTATCCAGCTGCAGTGCTGTCTCGATGGCTTTTGTTGTAATTTTACTATTCTGATGTTGCTTAAGAAAGTCGACCACTAATTTTTCAAGGCCGGATATTTTTTTCTTTTTACTCATTATATTCGTGTAAAATCAAATAAATAATATACTTATACAATATTCCAAATATCTAAATGCTCTTTTAAATCAAAATCATAAAGTTTGAAAATACGGGTATTCATTTACCTGATGAATGTCTGTTATAATTAATTTATAAGTATTTGTTTTAAAATGTAATTAGCTAAATCTTATTTTTCCTGTTGTTTGGGTTTATCAGCCTTAGCACGGACTGTAGTCGAATCAGTTTTGGTATTCTGATTCGTCTTTTTTTTCTTTTTCCTGAAAATGCCGATTATAGAATTGGCTACTTTCTTGGGAAGCTCTTTCCATGTATTAAACTGAACCTGATATTTTAAACCTACTCCATTAACACTTGGTAAAGGGGTAGTGGTTCCAACAGCATAACTCGAACTTAACGTTGGATCCTGCCTATGAAAGACTTCAACGGAAAGCGCGTTGTTTATGCGATATTCCGCCCCAAGATCACCGATATTGCTATATTGTGGTCCGCCCCCGATAACGCCTTCTCTCCTTAGAACCAGCCTGTCATTAAAAAGACGTAACGCGATACCAAGATCAGCCTGATCAAAACCATTCATATTTAAATCAACATTCAAATCACTTAAACTACTATTTAACAGCGTATTGATTTGATTGGAGAGCAATTGACTTAGTCCTACCTGAGTTACCCTATTTTGGATATTCGCTCCCAAACTCTGATTATCCGTACCATTTTGGTTATTTACCGTACTGAAACCACCAGTTAGCAGTAAGCTCGTAGCCTGTAACAGTTTTTGATCTTCACTATTCAGAAAACTAAGTATCGTTGAGCTTTGACTGACATCCGGCGTATTCGGAAATTGGAAATAAAATTCATTCTGAAGACTTTTGATATTCCCTGTCAGTTTTAGGATAAGATTGATCGGGACTCTTCTATTTTCACCGGTAATCGGTTTAATATTTGGGTGAGCCCGGTACAACGAAGTGATATTAATTCTCGGATTTTGCGGATCTCCTTCCCAGGTAATCGTTCCCCCATCCTGCAGATAAAATTTTCGACTGAATACTCCACCACCGACAAACAGGTAATTTCCACTCGTAATGTTAAAATTACCAAACATCTGCAAGTTCTGATCCTGTAATGTGATATTCAGATTTCCACCGCCCCGTGCCGTTAATTCCTCTCCTGTAACGGGATCAAAAATAAATTCTATTGTTGAATTTTGGGCTGCACTGAATTGAAGATCGAGCTGAAACAATTCAGTAAACGATTCATTACTCGGAGCCACGGGTTGTTTCTTTTGCGCATTATT
>DATFMK010000399.1:0-3725 GCA_035267005.1 Balneolales bacterium | reverse complement strand
ATTAGTGGGTTGTTTTTTGTGCTTGATGTTGTTGTTTTTTGGTGCATCGAGCAGCGCTTTAGCAATCCCCATCCTCCCCGATTGCCCTGGATGTGGTTGGTATGGAACTAATACTAATCATGCTGATGGTGCGAATGATAGTGATTTCGCTGCATATCTATCTAGTCAAGGAATATGGGGTGATTTTTATGAAAAAATAGATGATATAGGAAACGGATATAGTATCGATGATTTGATTAATGGAATAGATGCTGCTATCCGCGTTTGCTCTATTAAGGAGGAAGGTGAGCCATTGGCAGGTACTTGGGCCGCAGATGCAGAAATCTACTTCGTAACCGGCAAAGCTGGTCAAGGGTTTTGGTTTCAATATTATGAGGGTGGCGCAAATGAAGGCTGTTGGTCTACAGCTTTGACTGGACAATCTAACTTACAAGGTCTTTCTCACATCAGTTTCTGGGGCCTATCCGCATCCGTACCTGAACCCACCACTATGCTCCTCTTGGGAACTGGATTATTTGGTCTTGCTGTGATTGGACGAAAAAAGTTTAAGAAACGGGCATGAGGCAAATATTGCCCGACAACGGAGGAAGGCGTTTAGGCATTGAAAGGCGTGAGTTCATATATGATGCATATATTCCTGAACGAAGATCTGGTAAGGACAGGAGAAGTGGACTTGATAGAAGGCTACAGCCAAGAACATCAAAATAATTTGAAAACTTTTAAACTGGCAGGGTCAGCAATGGCCCTGCATTTTTTGTTGGTATAGACGGCATATATCTGCTATGGAGCACCGGGATAGAACCATTAAAATATTCTGTTTCGTAAATTGATATATGAAAAAGAAAAAACTTCAGATCAGTAAGGAAGATCCCACGGACTTGACCTGTTCCAATAGTTTGGATACTCCAAGATATTCACTTTAAACGATGTACGAAATAGAAAACGATATCTGGCAAATGATCTTTGCTCGATATTTACAGGTTAAATTTGATACATGTCAATTTGACGAAATCCCATCTCATTGTATCTTGAATCAAACACACCTTTCTTTGCTATCAAACGACAAGGATTCAGACTAAATTCCCAGTTTTCAGGACTCAAATAAGACAGGACTTTGTTTTATAATTCAGGACGCAATTTTGACAATTTTCCTAACGGTGTTTTTATGATAGTTGACGCATAATTGACCGACATGTTTGATGGCCTTTTCAACCCGTTCATTCCAAAAACCTGCATTTAAACGCATACAGTTTGAATATTTATCTTTCATCGTAAAAAGACTACCGGGAGCAAAAAGAATGTTTTCTTTAATAGCCCCTTGATAAATAATATCCGTATCGATGGATTCCGGAAGTTCTACCCAAAGTAAAAATCCACCATTTGGATTCGTAACCTTTGTTCCCTTGGGAAAATATTCCAGTATGCACGCGCGCAAGTCAGAAATCTGTTTTTTAAGATCTTTTCTCAGTTTTCGCAAGTGACGCTCATAACCGCCTTCCTTTAAATACATTGCAACAACAATTTGATTGATTGATGCAGTTGAAATATTCAACAGGGTTTTCATTTTGATAACTTGGTCATAGTATTTACCCGGGACAATCCACCCAACTCTTAACCCAGGAACCAGTGTCTTAGAAAAAGAGGAACACAGGATCACATTACCCTCATCGTCAAACGACTTACACGTCTCATCACGTGTTTCAAAACCCAAATCACCATAAATATCATCTTCAATTAAAGGAATATTTTTTTCCGTTAACAGCTGAACCAATTTCTTTTTTTTCCAAATGGGCATGGAAAAACCAAGGGGATTGTTAACATTGGGAATGGAGAACATGGCTTTAACTGGGTAATTTTCTATTACAAAACCCAGGGTATCTAAATTAACGCCTTCAATCTGTGAACTCGGCAGCTCAATAATTTTTAGATCCAACTGCTCAAATAGTTGAAGGAAATTAAAATACATAGGGCTTTCAAGAACAACTGAATCGCCGGGTTTGCAAAGAACCATCAATGCGAGAAAAACAGCTTCTTGACACCCATTGGTGATAATAATTTCATCCGGGGATAAATCCAAACCGCATGAAAGGCCTAATCGCGCAATCTGCTCTCTTAGCTGTGAGTATCCAGGAGACATTATGTAATTATATGATTCTTTTTCCTGATATCCCATCGCTTTCTGAAAGTAACGTCCCATTTTTTGCGTCGGCCAAAATTCAGGATTTAACGTAGCAATACCCAGACTGACTTCCGGTGTACACTGCCCCATGTTTTGAAAAGCGCCGTATATGCGACAAAGACTGACTTCCTGGGGGTCCAATCGACTGGGATCGATCTCTTCTTTGGTAGAAGTATCGGAAAACTGCTTTTGAACGTAAAAACCCGATTGGGGTACGGCAACAATATAGTTTTCGCGCTCTAATTTCCAGTACGCTTCTTTCACCGTATTAATGCTGACATTAAGCTCCTGGCTTAACTGCCGAATCGAAGGAATTTTCTCACCTTCTTTTAACACGCCTTTATTAATAAGGTTCAATATTCGTTCAGCCACCCGACCATATCGAGTTGTTTTCATAAATATCTCCAGGTGCAAGATTCAGATCATATCTTATACTTTAATTTAAGTTTTAATTAAAGATACAAATATTTCAAAAAATAAAGGGTACAGTTTCTTCTAAAAACATATTGTGCTGTAAAAAAACTGTGTGATTACCCCTGTTTCCTTTCCGTTTTATTAATTATACTTATTCCCAACAAGGAAATGGAGGTTGATATGAAACTAATTTCTTTATTTAAAAGCGCTGAAAAAGCAACCATTAAGCTGTCAGAAAATCAAATATTCTCTGTCAGAGGAAAAAATATTCAGATTAATTGTTCATATGGCGTCCTTTGGGTAACCTGGCCAAAAAAGGGGGAGAGAATATTGGAAGGCGGTCAAACTTTTCGTGTTTCATCTAAGGGAAAGGTTTGTATAGTGGCTCTTTCCAACGCATTTTTTCTAATGAGCAAAAAGTGAATAAAAACATTATAAATAATATTTCCCGGTTAAATTATTAAACTTAGCTCGCAATATTGAATTTAGAGCTTCTGTCCGTGGGTGTGTTTTTTTAGCAACTTTTTCAAGATTCTGTCAATAAGGATAAATCGAACAAAATATCTAATTGAGTGAAAGGGATCAAAATGGACAGTAAATCATATTTTAATCATATCGCTTCATCGTGGGATGAAATGCGAACTAATTTTTTTTCAACCCGGATTAGGGATTCAGCGATTGGGGTTGATGGGAACTGGAATTATTAACAAAATCATGTTCAGTTCATTCAAGATCCAGAACTATAAATTTTTCGGACATCCGAAAGTTTTAACCCCCCGTATTTTAATTAAAATCTTGACCATCCATATCTTATAATATTATAAATTAATGTAGCTGACCTATTCTTCCTGAATCCACTATTCAATTATATGGTTATGGTGCACTTTGAAGTTGAATTCACCCCCTATATGCCCGGGAGGGGGTGAGCCAATCTATGAAATTAACATCACAAAGTTTTGTGGACCGGGAGATATTCCTAAGAAGTACACATGTGATAGTAAAAACATTTCACCGGCATTGGCGTGGCGTGATGTCCCGGAGGGAGCAAAAAGTTTCGTATTGATCGTTGACGATCCTGTGGGTTAAAATTGTGTAAACCACTTCATATTTTTTGTGTAGTTTACCCCACAAT
>DATFMK010000398.1:0-2968 GCA_035267005.1 Balneolales bacterium | reverse complement strand
GAAACTAAATAAGTCCATATTCATACCTATCATTATATCGAACTCACGTTAAATTAGTTTTTAACACATGATAACGAGTTTGATATTATTAACTTTCTCCATCTCTTTATTCAGGCCGAAAATTACTTTCAGAAGGCTTTGCAAAACCGTTCTTTTGCCCATTATCTGCATTTTCACGACTTCTAAATCCTCGAAAATGGTAAAGATACTGCGGTTCAGAAGTCGCTCTGGCTTTGCTATTGAACAAAATCTCTGGTTCTGCAAAGCCTTCTTTCAAATATCATAACATCTTATCTACAAGATTTATAATTCTATATTTACGGAATATTTTTGATTTTAATGAATTAAATTCAGAAAATTCAAACTCCTGATGGTTCACTCTATATACATAATTCTCGTTTTATGGAAATAAGAAAATTTATTAGCATTATTTTACTTTTTGCTTTTCTAACAGCTTGTCATAACTCACCTGAATCTTCTTCCATAAAACTTAAATGGCACCACCATAAAGGCTATAAATGGGCGACATTGCATTTCAGTTCAGGCTCAGCTGTCGGCTTCAAACAATTAAAATCCAATACTACGGATATTCATTTTATTAATCACCTTAGTAAAGATGAAATCAAAAAAAATATCCTATTCCTAAATGGCTCGGGTGTGGCTGCAGGCGATATCAATGATGACAGTTTAACCGATCTTTATTTTTGCCGAATCGAAGGACCTAACAAATTATATGAAAATCAGGGAGGTTTTCATTTCAAAGATATCACACAATCAGCCGATGTCGCTTTGCCGAACTATCATTGTACAGGCGCTGTCTTTGCAGATGTCGATGGGGATGGTGATCTTGATCTTTTGGTTACAACTTACGCCCATGGCACCATTCTCTTTTTAAATAATGGTAAAGGCCATTTCACACGGGATCGAACAAGCGGTCTTGATTCGACTACAGTAGGCGGAACAACAATGACATTAGCAGATGTCAACAATGATGGATTTCTGGATTTGTATGTTGCCCATTATAGAGAAAAAACGATACGGAATATGTATACCCCCCCTGAACTCTCCGGAAGAAATGTTGTTGATGTGGATGGGGATTCGGTACGCATAAAACCCAAATTTCGAAATCATTACACAATTATAAAAGGGAAAAAAGGTCCCACTGTAAAGGAATTCGGAACCAAAGACGTTTTTTACCTTAATAAGGGAAAAAAGGATGGGCATTGGCAGGGATTTGGAAAAGTAATGAATTTGAAAGCTCATTTTTTGAATAATAAGGGAAAGGGAATAGGCCTCTCAAAAGATTGGGGACTAACCGCTCGCTTTGAGGATATCAACCATGATGGCCGTCCCGATTTATATGTATGTAATGATTTTTGGACTCCAGACCGTATTTGGATCAATCAGGGTAATGGAATTTTTAAGTCCATTAACCCTCTGAAAATCAGACATTATAGCCTTTCCGCGATGAGTGTATCCATTGGAGATATCAATAATGACGGATATTCTGATCTCTTTGTTTCCGACATGTTAAATCCCGTTCACAGCCGCCGGCTTCATCAAGCTATAAATTTATCGCCTTTTCCTGACAGTGTTGGTGAGATTATAAATCAACCCCAGGATTCCAGAAATATGCTATATATAAACCGTGGAGATAATACTTATGCTGAAACGGCTATTTATAGTGGCCTATCTGCTAGTGGATGGTCCTGGGCGACGACTTTTATGGATGTTAATTTAGATGGACGAGAAGATGTTCTGGTAAATAACGGACATTTATATGATGTAAGAGATGTCGATACAGAATTTCGTTTACTAAAAAAAGTCAGGCAAGATCCCTTTAATCTCGAAAAATACAGACAAGGACTGCTGACTTTTCCCCATCTAAGATTAGTAAACAAGGCCTATAAAAATAACGGAAATTTGAAATTCACCGATGTAAGTAAAAAATGGGGATTTCATAACAAGGACATCTCCCAAGGTTTAGCCTTAGCCGATCTCAATAATGACGGTACGTTAGATCTCATCACCAACCGATTAAATGAACAGGCAGGAGTCTATGAAAACATTACAAGTGCTTCACGTATTGCGATTCGACTTATCGGAAATTCTCCTAATACTCAAGCAATTGGAGCCAGGGTTGTGCTTCGCGGAGGCCCGTTTCTTCAGGATAAACAGGTCGTATCAGGCGGAAATTATTTATCGGGCTCCGATACTCAACTAATGTTTGCTGCAGGAAAAAAGCATCGACTTAAAACCTTATCCATATTTTGGCCTGATGGTAAGAAAAGCAGATTGGATAGTGTAAAAGCCAATCGTCTTTATGTTATCAATGAATCAAATATTCCAACACAAAACGGTCGCATTAAACCTCCAGTTCCGCCCAAACCTATTTTCAAGGATATTTCATCCCGACTGCATTTTAAAGAACATGAGGATACATATAACGATTTTAAGCGACAGCCCCTACTTCCATTGAAATTGAGTCAGCTGGAACCAGGAATGGCCTGGATCGATATTAATGGAGATGATAAACCCGACCTGCTTGAAACCTCGGGAAAAGGTGGACGATTAGCGGTTTTTGAAAATGAAGGTAATGGAAGATTCCAAAAAAGGAATATTAGCAAATTTGCAGAAGATAAAACAGGTGATCAATCAGCGGTTATCGGCTGGCAAACTTCTAAAGGTGTAAATATTATCGTTGGACGTTCCAATTATGAACAAAATTCACCAGGCGGTCCTTCGGCCTATTGTTACCTGTTGCGCCATGGCCGTGTAGTGAATATTGAAAAACTGCCCGATTCTCCATCAAGTACAGGCCCCTTAGCAGCCGCCGATTACAACGAAGACGGTACGGTCGATCTTTTCGTGGGAGGCCGTGTAATACCGAGTCAATATCCTAAAAATGCAAGCTCAAAATTATATATCAACAAAAACGGTCATTTTCTCCTGGATAAAACCAATTCAA
>DATFMK010000397.1:0-2472 GCA_035267005.1 Balneolales bacterium | reverse complement strand
TACGCCGATCATCAACTGGCCCCATTACGGCGATCATGGGATGGCCCGATTGCGGCGATCACAAAGTGGCCCGATTGCGGCGATCACTGAATGGCTCTATAGCACCGATCATTAACAATGGATAAGACCGATTTAGTCAGGGAAGTTTCAGAACTCTTCTCAATGAGTGGTTATTCAGTAAAAACAAGCGTAAAAGTGAATCACCGCGAAATTGACGTTTATGCGGTAGAACTACAGAATATTATTCGAAAGACGGTTTTAATAGAATGCGCCGATTATAAAAAGCCCGTAGGAGTTGATAAACTGCAAACAGATATAAATAAACTTTTTGCAGCTCGAAACCATTTAAAAGAGCGTGCAGTACTTACCCATGTATCGCGTAATGGTTATACGCCTGAAGCCAATGGCCTTGCACTTGACGCAGGAATTGACATTTTCTCGATTGGTGAGCTGCGAAGTCGCCTGATTAACTTTAATGAATATATAGAAGCGATTGAAAGTGATATCTCTAAAGAGATTATTTTAAAGGAATACCAGCCCAATAGAATGCATTTTGAAGGTAATAAGAAATCGATTGAAAAATCATTGAAATTTTTAGACCAATGGATTGAGACGGATTCCCATTGGTTAACGGTGTTGGGTGACTACGGTGTTGGAAAATCTTGGACGATGAAACGATACCTTTATTACAGAGTTGAAAAATACAAAAAAAATCCTGGTGACAATCTGTTGCCGTTCTTTATTCCACTACAAAGTTTCACAAAATCATTTGACTTTCAGAATCTTATTCTAAGGTGTTTTCAGAATTATGGATTAGGTGGTGTATATTATAAAGCTTTTGAATATTTGATGTTGCAGGGAAGGATACTGTTCCTGCTAGATTCATTCGATGAAATGGCTCAACATCTTAATCGCAACGATATTCGATCAAACCTAAATGAGCTTTTGTCTGGTATTTCAAAAAAATCTAAAACGATAATGACTTCTCGGCCTAATTACTTCGAAGGTCGAGCAGAAAGACTACTCGTTGTAGAAAAAGACGGCAATATAGAGTGGCATCCTTTAGACGAAGAGAGAAATTTAAACTTATCGTCTTTATCTATGACCTTAAAACAACGACTTGAAAAAATACAATTCTCTCGCATTCAGGATTTGACCAACCAACAGAGGATTAAGTTGTTTTCAACTGTTCTAGGAAAACATAGTGAAGCTTATAAAAAACTAATAGCCTTATTTAAACAATTTCAAAATCTAGAAAATATATCACAAAAAGCAGTAATTGCCAGACTACTCACGACGGTCGCTACAACTCTTTCCGAAAAAAAAGAGACAAAAACTATCGAAGGTTATCCCCTTCTTCCTGAGGATATTAACAACCTCAATGAGGCAAAAATATTCGAGATTGTTTTATATAATTTGCTTTATAGAGATCAAGGGATTGGAATTTTATCTACAGGACAAAGGCTTATTTGGCTTAGGCAATTTGCACTTTGTCTTCAAAGAAAAGAGGGGGCATTTTTTGCAACTCCAAACGAGATTAAAAATCTTGTAAACAAAATTTTTAATCAAGAAATTCGAAAAAGCGACACACCATCTCAGTTGTTAGAGAATTACTATCGAACATGCAGAAGACACTCTGGATTAACAACCGAAGGGCAGTTCAGAGACACTTCTGGAATGGTTGATACTCCTATCGACGAAGACGATGTCGAATCTAATGTTGGATTTTCCCACAATAGTTTGAGAGAATATCTTGTAGCTGAATCGTTCGCAGACTATCTTCTCAATGAACGATCATATTTGTATATTGATGACGTAATTGTTACTGAAGTTGTTGCAGATTTTTTCTGTGGGCTATGTGAGTTTAAGCCGGAATTAATTGAATCGTTGCGAAATAAATTTTGTGAAATTCACTCTTCATCAATAAAAGAATCATTATTCAAACTGATATTCGGATTAATTAGAAAAAATACTGATAATCTGTCATTACTGGGAAAACCTGTATCTGTTGAAGGTATAGATCTTAGCGATTTTGATTTTTCAGGCCTTAATCTAAACAACGCATATTTTAAAGATTGTATTGCTTATGGTACTGACTTTAGAAAATCAGATTTGCGTAGTGCAAAATTCATTGATTGTATTCTTGAGCAGGTAACGCTAAATGATGCAATAATTTCAGGGTGTGATTTCGAAAAATCTGAGATAGTGTCAATCTATGTATTTGATGAATATGAAAAGAGAACATCTGCCATATTAGATGGAAATGATGCTGCCCAATGGCTCTACACAAAAGGGTCAAATGTAAATAATAAATCAAAATTAAATCCTCTTCTGGGACAGGCGTGGTATGAGGCAGCTAGAGAGGTAACAAAAACAATAGAAAGAAGGATTGCAGGAACACATCAAGATGTTTCGCTTGCCAAAGGTACAAAAACTGAACAACGGAAATTTGCTCATGCATTTGTAACATTT
>DATFMK010000396.1:0-2500 GCA_035267005.1 Balneolales bacterium | reverse complement strand
TTGACCCCGGTACGATCTATCAGACCTACCCCAGTACCATCTCCCAGAGCTACGGGGCAGGCAGGGTAGGCGGGGCAAGCAGGATTTTCAGGATTGATATGTTTTTCTTTATCTTCTTAATTCCCAGAATAAATTTGTATACATCAATCTGCCTATGGCAAAATTGAACTGTTACCACTCTTGCTTCAAGCTATAAGACTTGAGCTTTGAGGTATCAACTATCACTACTTGATTTTACAAGGGAGTCTACGAGATCAAGATAAATATGCTTTTTAACTTCCCAATTGTTTTTTCCAACAAAATTCAGGGCATTTTGCGAAAGTTTATCCCGCATTTCTTTATTATTTATAAGCTCAAGCATTGCTTCAGCTAAATCTTTTTCATTTTCAGGCTCAAAAAATTTAACTATCGACTCGTCAAAATAGTATTGATCGATTTTGGTTTTCGAAACAACAATGGGGACACCGAGGCTCATAAATTCTAATGTCTTTGTACTAAACGCCTCCCCGCCAAAACAATCATTTCTTTTAGGTATAACCCCAAGGTCTGAATTTGCCATAATGCCCGCAATTTCATTTACCGACACTGAATCTTTCAAAAACACTCTATTCTCTAATCCAAGTTTTTTTATTAAAAAGGTCAATTTTTTTTGGGCAGGGCCCCCACCGTAAATGTGGAATTCTGCTTTTGGAACCCGGTCTTTTAATAATCCAAAAGCTTTAACTGCAATGTCAAGGCCCTGATGCCAGTTTAATGTTCCGGGATACAAAACAATAAATTTCTTTTTATTTCGAATTAAATCTCTTTTAAAAAATATTGAATTGTCCGGGTAGTTCATAATGGTAGTACATTTATTTTCATTTACTGATCGTGAAATTAGGGTTTTGTACCAAATATGGTTAGAAATAATAACATGATCCGAAAATAATATTGAGATTTTTTCAATAAAAACGAGGAGTTTGAACATAAAGGATTTATTGCTTGTGTCAAATTTGCTCTCATAAAATTCGGGGACAATATCATGAATATCTAAAATGATTTTAGCGCCAAATATCTTTGGAATTAAAGCTGCAAGCACCTCGAAATCAGGAACAGAATGGACATGAATTAAATCATATGGCTTTTTCCAGTGTTTGTAAGATAAAAAAACAAATGATTTTAAAAGAAACATTAACAATCGAAATAAGTATGTTATTTTCTTTTTCTCATTTTTTTCTCTTTCTTGGACCCTAAATACTTTAACACCTTGCACCATATCAAAAGAAACTTGATTTTTTCTCTTTAAAGCAATCACATCTACTTGATCACCTCTTTTTACTAGAGTTTCTGCATATCTCCGAACCCGGTTATCAGAATCGTAAAAAGTATAACCTATCATGCAAACTCTCATTTATAATCTATCCTTATATTAATAATTTTTTTTAAAACCACTTGAATCTCCATATTTAGTCTAACCAAATCTCACTAATCCATCAAATTGAAGTTTTACAATAATCTTTCCCACCTTTAAACAGTATTTAAATATAACACATCCTTTAGGAACGTGCATGTTTCAAAAAATATGTCGCAGTCATTTTTGAAGAACTCCGCTGCAAAACAAACAAAATTTAAATGCGTTAAGCTTTTATTATTCGATGACATAATCGAGCGATCTCTTTGGGCAATGCATGGTAATAATCACCTTCATATTTGGCTTTTAGGTATTTTAAGAACTCAATATATTTGTGAACCGGATACTCTTCCACCCTCAATTTATTTCCGGTAAAGCTCATGTAATCTGAGTGGGTATTTAACAAAGCCATTCCTTGTTTTTGAACGATCCAATCCAGTTTCTTTTTCCAGATATCGATGGTTTTCTCCTTCATCAGGATAAACAAAGTAAAATCCTGGGGTAATGTATAAGGCAGTTCGACAAATCCGTTCTCGTTGGATTTATTTTTCATATAAAATGGAAAAATGGTGCCAATACCATGAGGCTGGGGTTCAAACGGATCTGTGTCAAAAGTGGATGTACAATGCTTTACATTCAAATCGTAAAGCCATTCAGGATTTCGGAGCATGGACGGTGTTGTAAACCCTTCTACATTCCACTCCTTGATATATTGATTAATCTGAATAGCTCTTTCTTCAAATATTTTCCTTGAGGAAAAAAGCTTTCCATCATGCTTCAGCCCGTGCACACAGACTTGAAACCCCTTTTTAGAAATATCTTTAAGGAGCGTTTTCGATACTACATATCTTTCAGGAACAAAATTAAAGGAAGATCGAAACCCTAATTTTTCTTCAATCTCCATTAATTGATAACACTTGTCGTGCCCTTTCTGAGTATCCACATCGTGTGAAAGGACCAAAGCAAATTTCTTGTTTTCCGGCCAGCCTTCCCAGCCTTTGGGTAGTTTACCGGCGTTGGGATCTATGGGCCAGATGTGGTTATTCGTTTTTAGTTTATAACGGACAATCTGCCTGCGGAGGAATATTTGCAAACGCCTTGGAATGAGGG
>DATFMK010000395.1:0-2643 GCA_035267005.1 Balneolales bacterium | reverse complement strand
AAATAAATTGGCTTGATAAAATATCTGCCTTCGTGGGAATGACGCCAAAGGACGTTTTAAGATTTCTTACGAAACCATCAATATTCGACGTTCGATGTTGGATGTTCGATGTTCGACGTTCGCGTTTACTGTTCCGGCCACGTGAAGTTTCATAAGAGAATCATGTTTAAAAACACCTAAACCTTACCTGCTCGTCCGATATGCAGGTCACTTAAAGGAATCGATTTGAATTTATTGGCAAAAACTCTAAAGTTGGTGTATAACGTCATATCATTATTTTGGTTTTCTCCTCTCATGTGTTAGGGGTGTTTGTCAAAAATTGCTTCTGAAAAAACAAAAAAATATTGTGATCATTATGAATTCAAAGAATTCATTAAATTCAGACGCCATAAAAACCCTGTATTTGAAAAAAAGCCGTTTCACCGAGATGCTTATTGAAGAAAATGCTTTGGATCAAAGCGGTTTTGAGCGTTGGATCTTTTGTCACGGTATGCAGTTTAATTCCCCGGACAAATGGTGGGGCGATCATGGCCTGCGGGATTATCCCCATGAAGGAATCGATCTATGTATGTATAAAGACCGTTCCAGTCGGATACGCCGTATTAATGAAAAAACGCGGATCCCGGTGATGCAAGACGGTATAGTCAAGGCAATCTTCAAAGATTATCTCGGTAAAGCGGTGATTATCGAGCATGAAAACTCCGGCAGCAATACCGGAAGGATCATGTCATTTTATGCCCACACGAATCCGTGCTCGGATATTGAAGACGGCGTAATCGTTAAGGAAGGCGATATCATTGCTACCCTTGCCGACACCAGCAATTTAAAATCTAATATCATGCCACATTTACACTTCTCGCTCGGGCTCCCATCTAAAGCATTCTCTTATGACGGATTTGTTTGGAATACAATTAGAAAGCCCGAAATGATAACCTTGCTGGATCCCCTGGACGTTATTGATTGGCCTTATCAGGCGCTGGATGCAGAAAATCCGGCCTGTCGAGAGCTTTGATCCACAAGAATGTAAAACAACAGAGAGATAATTGCTTTCAAATATAGTCTAACAAATAAATTATAGGGAGATTACTATGTACGCAGTAGCCATAAACGGAAGTCCCCGGAGGGGCGGAAATACTGAATTACTCCTAAAGGAGGTACTCAGCGAACTGAACGACGTCGGCTGGGAAACAGAGCTTGTAAAGATCGGCGGAACAGCAATTCGCGGTTGTATTGCTTGTGAGAAGTGCTTTGAAAATAAAGACAATGAATGCGCAGTTAAAAAGGATAAATTTAATGACATCTTTTCAAAAATGCTAAAGGCGGATGCTATGATTCTGGGCTCACCAACCTATTTTGCAGCTGTATCTGCCGATTTAAAGGCATTGATAGAAAGGGCAGGTTATGTTGCTTATGCTAACGATAAGGCATTTTATGGAAAAATAGGGGTTGCGGTAGTGGCAGTTCGGCGAGGCGGAGCCACCCATGCATATGACACCATTAACCATATGTTCCAAATGTCCGGGATGATCCTTCCCGGCTCAACCTACTGGAATATGGGTTATGGCCTAGACAAAGGAGAGGTGCTTGAAGATAAAGAAGGCCTAGCGAACATGCATCACATTGGAAAATGCATTGATTGGCTTGGCAAGGTCATTAAACCCGATATTTCCAACTATCCAAAGTGCTAGCTTTTATTTTGCTAAGGGGCTCCTCTTGGCTCTGAAGCCCTCCGACTTTTGCAACGTTAGGGTTGGGTATTTGCACCTTTTTTTTGAGCGGTCGGTATAATTTCTATAAACAGCTTATTGTTGTCTGCATAAACATCAGAGATATCCGTGTTTATGGTCAGTTCCGTATCGTAAAGTTCTGCTGAAATTGGTTTGATCCTATTGACGTCAATTGGATATTCGATATCACTGAGCGCATTAAATAATGTATCTATCAGAATATCTCCCTGGCTAAAATCTTTCTTATCCTGCGGGCTGTCAACGTGCGGCTTTACGTAAAGCTTTTTTTGGCTTTTATCAAAGCGAAAGGAAGCCTGCCAATGGTTGCGCAAATTCACATTACCCACCTTAAAACTCGCTGTCTGCTTGCCGATTTTTGCTGAGTACCCGATATCTTTGCCGTAAATATGGGCCGAGAATGAAACCCTGTCTGTGGTAATTTTTATATTCTCAATAGATTTAACCCAAAATGATCCTGAAAAATTTTTGCCGATATTTATGCTGTAAGGCAACAAGGGCTGAATGAATTTCGCGATGCTTTCTGCCGGAACCACAACGGTCAATTCATTGATATTTTTGACCTGAGCAGGTGCCGGAGAAAATAATAGAAAAAAGAGAAGGAAGGTGATCGTGATTGCAGATACTTTTTTCATTTTAACATACCGATGCTGACACCCCAATCGGGAGTTGATTGTTAATAGTTATTGGTTAATCGTTTCAGAGGGATATAGTCTATCTCTAATTCTGCTTTGTCACATTATCAGAACAAAGACTTTAGTCACTTTAGGCATTCGTTTATACCACTATTTCAATCTGCTATAACCTTTGAGCCCTGAACCCCGAACCTGGAACCGTTTAGTCTATACATGCCCATAGTAGTCACGATGGGCGACAACGGAGTAGGCATAATCCAGGA
>DATFMK010000394.1:0-2227 GCA_035267005.1 Balneolales bacterium | reverse complement strand
CATCCGATTTTCAATCAGGTGGTGAATTGTATGATGGAACTTCCGAACAGTCTTCATTGACCACTGAAATTGTTAAAGAGAAATATATAGCACTAACCGGTCTCATCGAAGTATTCAACGATGTACGCAGAGCTGACAATCAGCAACGATTGGGTATACAACCAAACACCGGATCACAAATGCCACAGCGATTTCTGATCCCACAATCGGAAATCAGTTCGAATACAAGTACACCCAAACCCCCACCCGGTCTGTATGATAAAACACCGGTAAATACACAACAATAGTTACAGAATTCTAAAATCGAAAGTACAAAAGCCCCGGATAATATTCGGGGCTTTTGTTAATGTTATTAATAGTATATACTCAAATAATATTATTATAAATATATACAGGTTAATTAAAAAAAATTATGCATCTATATTTATTCATAACCATATAATTATTATTTAGTATATGTATATACTAAAGCTATTTACGTTTGGATATAATAAGCACTATAACATTCTATTTTACAATTACTTAAAACAATTATAAGAACTTTCTTTCAAGAAATATTTTTTACCGAGCTACAGAGATATAGATTTGGAGTTAAACCTTTCTAAATATCTTTTATATTTGCATCAAATCACTTTTGAAATTACATTGATAGGTATGTTAAGGAAGACGTTTAACGCGTTTCAAGAGAAGTAAAAAACAACTCTGCTACAGAAATAGGATCACGGAGGGAGACTATATCTTGGCACTAAATAGAGGGGGAAATTACATTTCTCAACTGCATTGATTTGATCCAAATCAAGTATCCAGACTAATAACATTTAACCAACAAATGAGGTTATATATGGTTAAAAAATTAATACTATTAAGTGTATTATTTTTAGTTGCCTCAACCGCACAGGTTTGGGCTCAAAATCGTACCATAACCGGTAAAGTTACCGACGCTCAGGATGGAAGTTCTTTACCCGGTGTTACGATTCTGTTAAAAGGTACTTCAATCGGTACTACAACAGATCCAAATGGTACGTATTCGCTCGATGTTCCTGAAAAAGGGGGAACGTTAGTATTTAGCTATATCGGATATACTTCACAAGAAGTTTCGATTGGTAATAAATCCGTAATTAATGTCAAATTATCAACTTCAACTACTCAACTATCAGATGTTGTTGTTGTTGGTTATGGTACTCAAGTACAGAGAGACATAACAAGTTCCGTTTCTTCTGTTTCATCATCGGAAATGGAAAATGTAACGTTACCTAATATATCCAATGCCTTGCAAGGTCAGGCTGCCGGTGTTCAGGTAACCGGTACTTCTGGTGTTCTTGGGGCACCGATCACTGTTCGTATACGTGGTGCTTCCTCAATTACTGCCAGCAGTCAACCATTATATGTTGTTGACGGTGTTCCGGTGATCGACACACCTCTCGGCGATCCTTATGGTGCAGATATGGTTGGTGGCGTAAGCTCTCTTATTAACTTGAATCCGGATGATATTGCATCTATTCAGGTTTTAAAAGACGCTTCAGCTTCTGCTATTTATGGATCTCGTGGTGCCAATGGTGTTGTTTTAATTACTACCAAAAAAAGTGTACAGGGCAAAACTCAGGTTAAACTTGGTTTTTATGGTGGATTTACTCAGCCTACAAAAAAGTATGATTTACTAACGGGGCCGGAATTCGCCAAAATGTTCAATGACGCTATGGGGGCCAGTTTTGGTACAGGCAATGTTCAAGCATATGAAAAAGCCTTTTTTGGTGATTACATGGATCCTGCTCAAGTGCCTAACACCGACTGGACCAATCTTGTAACCCAGACCGGATTCACTCAAAATTATAAAGCAAGCGTTTCTGGTGGTGACAAAAACACCCGTTATTATATGTCTGCTCACTACAAGGATCAGGGTGGATATATAAAGGATAATCAGCTGAAGAATTATGACGCTCTTTTAAATTTGAATCAGCAGGTAAATGATCGTCTGAATGTAAATTTGTCTATTAATCCATCGATGAGTGATGACAGACGTGTTCCGATCAGTAATTCTGTTCAGGCGCCTTATACCTATGCTGCACTTTTACCACCGGTCATTTCAGCCTATACTGATAATGGAGTACCTAATGATATTGCTACAACGCCTTTGCCATTCAACGGTTATTCGGCATTTTCAGCTGGTACACCATTAACTAATATTCTCGGTACTTCTTTTCATTCTGTCACTACACAAATTAACTCA
>DATFMK010000393.1:0-6933 GCA_035267005.1 Balneolales bacterium | reverse complement strand
TTAAAATATAGTTATTGTTTTTATAAAAATAAATTAATTAAAGTAAGTTCCTCTGTATTAGATAGAAGGCTATGCAAAACCGTTCTTTTGCCCAATATCTGCATTTTCACGTCTTCGAAATCCTCGAATATGGTTAATATGCTGCGGTTTCGAAGTCGTTCAAGCTTTGATCTTGAACAAAATCCCGGGTTTTGCAAAGCCTTCTACTTAATAATAGTAGCTATTAAATTAAATTAGATTATTCTATGACCACCGACAACCGACCACAGGGGCTGTGAAAAAATAATACTACTACCGACAAGGCACCTTAATTTTTTAATTATTTTAGAATTTTGTTGAAGAGCCTCTCTCCCTGTCGCGGATTTATCCGTGAAAGGGATAACTTGTCCCGCATACTTTCGGGAGAATGAGAGTGGGTAAGCAAAGCGAAATTGCGCGAAGCACCTAAATTATTCAAGGCAAATGAATTTAACTTATAGTTTTTTCACAGCCTCCGCAGACGGCAGAGAAATGCTCTGATAGTAATTAAACATTATTTATTCTGAAAAACCGTATAATCAACGTGAGTTCGGTATCGGAATCATGCTTTATGTATCAAAACAGCTCTGTGTCGTCGCTGGTCTGTCGTCCGTCGTCAAGATAGGTTATATTTTCACAGATCGTATTCTCAATGTAATTATTACAACTCTGCGATTCTTATCCAAACCTCACGTTATTTATAAAAAATAAACTGATCCTCGATTTTGAGGACACTAAATTTCTTGGTGAATAATCCGGGTTAAGACTTTGCTTTCATCATACACTTAAATTGAATTCATGTTAATTATCGTGTTTAAGATGAAATTAGCGTAGTATTATTCCTAACATTAGCTTCATTTCATTTATATTAAAATCCTTCCGGTTCGTGAGGAATGTAGTTTTTTTCCAGGCGTTTAAGTTCTTCATCACTCAGTTTCAAATCAACCGCTTTAATAGCATCCGTTAAGTGTTCGGATTTTGTTACTCCCAATATAGGTGCGGTTACAGCCGGTTTATGCAGCATCCAGGCAAGTGCGACCTGGGCCATAGAAACGTTGCGTTCATCCGCAATTTCTGTCACAGTATCAACAATTTTGTGATCCGCACCTTCGGTCTGATGATATAAAGTGTTGCCGAATTCATCGGTTTTGCTGCGTTTGGTGGGGGTATCCCATTTTCGGGCCAGTCGTCCACGAGCCAGCGGACTCCATGGCAAAACACCGACTCCCTGATCCAGGCAAAACGGATACATCTCACGTTCTTCTTCCCGCATCAGCAAATTGTATTGATCCTGCATAGAAACGAAACGAGTCCAGCCATTTAAATCGGCAATGTACTGAGCCTGAACAAACTCCCAGGTCCACATTGATGATGCTCCGATGTAACGCACCTTACCGGCACGAACCAAATCATTGAGAGCTTCCATCGTCTCTTCAATCGGGGTCTCGTGATCGTATCGATGGATTTGGTAGAGATCGATATAATCTGTTCCAAGACGTTGCAGGCTTTTATCCACTTGCGCAAAAATAGCGGCACGTGAAAGTCCGCCGCCTTTTGGACCCGGTTCCATACGACCGTGCACTTTTGTGGCGATGACCACCTCGTCGCGTTTCACGAGTTCGCCGAGGACTTTTCCAACGATTTGTTCACTTGTTCCCGCTGAGTATACATTGGCTGTATCGAATGTCGTTATTCCGGCATTAAGTGCTTGTTTGATGATGGGACGAGCCTCTTCAATCGGAAGGGTCCACTCGTGATTGCCACTTTGGGGATTCCCGAAACTCATACATCCGAGAATAATTTTTGAGATTTCAAGTCCTGTATTCCCCAACCGTGTATATTCCATATTTCTGATTCCTTTGCGTTTGTGTTTCCAACAATATTTCATACTTATTTCCTAACGGTAACACAAACGATCATCACATGGTTTCAGGGAATATCATTTCTCATCTAAAATCAATTTCTCAATTCTACATTCTGTATTACTATCTTCTGAATTCTGAAAACTTCCTTATTCCTCTTGCGGATATCCAATGGTCTGACCAAATAGAACTTTCTGATTGGATTGTAAATTAATTCTTTCCGTGAGTGCATTTCGGTTGCAATTATGAAACCATGCGGCTAATCCTTCGGCGGCAGCATACAGATATACGTTTTGAGCAATAAGACCGGTATCAACATAATAATAGGATTGCTGAACCTCAGGAGTATAAAGACCCGGCTCCTGATATCCCGCTTTACTGAATTTGTCGATATCAGCCACATAGACTAAATGCACCGGAGCCTGTTTAGCATCAGCTATCTGTTCCGGACTAATAACCAGGGTACGGTAGTCACCTTCCAGGACCGGAGTCAGTTTACGATCGATGGATTCATACAAATATATTCCATCTTTCAATACTACATATATATCGATTTCCTGAGAATTACTGGCCGATCCTGCTGTTTTCCCGGGAATTCCAAATGGTCCGTTTTCTCTATTTATTCCGTTTGCCGACCACAAGAGATTGGAAAGTGTCTGCAGTGAAAGTTCCGTATCCTTAATGGAGCGTGTAGTTTTTCTACTCTTCAGAGCTTCATAAACCGTGACATCATTCTCAAATTTAGGTTCCGGCAAATGTACAATAGAAATATTATGAACCGAATCTTTCACATGCGTGGATTTCTTGGTTTGATTAATACTCTCTCTTGATTTCATAAGATCTCTCATTTTGATTTCTTATTATTAACAAGTTACGTCATGAGATAAGGGATGAATAATTAATTCTGTGTAATTAAAAACATTTTTGAGTTATTTAAATCCGGCCAAAATAATAGAATAAATAATTGACTTTCCTCGATCATCTTAAGTGTGAAATTCTTGCATTCCCGGGCATTATTTGAATGAAACAAGCCGATTATTATACTCTTAACCCGAATTATTCACGTAACCAATAAATAAAAAACACATATCATATTGAAAATTATTGTACTTATAAAAAAAATAAACCGATCCTCGATTTTGAGAACGCTAAAAAAGCTGCGAAATTGGACCATGCTATGCGTTGAAATTAAAAATGCTTAATCAAGGCACCAAAGCTCCTGTCATGAGCATTTTTAATTTCGCCTTGATCATAACAGAATTGTAGGGTTTTCCCACGAATATGGAGAATAATTTGTCAGAGATGAAAAAAGTATATTCCAAATTTTTATCCTGTTAGGATTTTGAGGAACGGAAATCACCCTACATGTTATTTTTACAATGTAGATATGTGAATTAAAATAAAAACATTCAAATTATTGGAGGAAAATTAATGAAATACCGAAGACTGGGAAACAGCGGACTGATTGTGAGTGAAGTGGGCCTCGGTACGATGCAATTTGGTGAAGCCATGCAGATGGGCGGTCTGGGGCAAAAGGAGACCACTGAGATGGTAAAATTCGTCATGGATCACGGGATCAACTATATCGATACAGCCGATGTTTATAGTCTGGGTGAGAGTGAAACACTTCTGGGTAATGCATTGAAAGGTATTCGGGATGAGATCGTCCTGTCAACAAAATTTCGTTTGCCGATGGATGACAACATTAATCACAGCGGAGCCACCCGGGTAAACATCATGCGGGAAGTGGAAGCGAGTCTGCGTCGCTTGCAAACCGATTATATTGATCTTTATCAAGTACATAGCTGGGATCCTTACACACCATTGGAAGAAACATTGCGGGCATTTGACGATTTAGTCCGCCAAGGTAAAGTGCGTTATATCGGTTTGAGTAACTACATGTCATGGCAGGCCGCAACCGCATTAGGGTTGCAAGAACGACAAGGTCTGGAGAAATATATTACTGCTCAGATGTACTATAGTCTGGTTGGTCGTGGATTGGAACATGAATTTATGTCTTTTGCTAAATATCATAATTTAGGAATCATTGTGTGGAGTCCGCTGGCGGGTGGTTTTCTCTCCGGGAAATATGATAAGGATAATCCACCACCAAAAGGTTCCCGATTTGCTGAAGCCGGACAGTTTGTTCCATTCGATATTGATAAAGGATTTGAGATTGTAGAAACCCTCAAAAAAGTGGCTAATCGACATGATGCGAGTCCGGCACGAACGGCATTGGCATGGCTGTTGTCTCGTGAAAATATCAGTAGTGTTTTAATTGCCGCCCGGAATCATGATCATCTGGAAGATAATATTAAAGCGGTCGATATGGAACTAACCGAAGACGATATCAAGGAACTCGACGAGGTCTCTGATCCCGGCATTCCATATCCACGTTGGATGGTTATTCAGCAATCGATAGCGGAAGATCCCCGGGCAAAAACGCTGGAACCTGAACGATTCAAAGATGGCATTCCCTGGGAAGATCTCCGATTCAAAAAAATGCCCCTCGAAGGATAATCGAATACGCATTGAAATATTATTGTTTTTTAGACCTGACAGATTTTTAAAACCTGTCAGGTCTTTTTCTATCGTTTTAAGGTTAGATAAACGTTTCTTTAATTAAAACGTTCGTAAAAATATGATTACCCCTATTACCAAATTAAAAAAGGCGGCTAATTATCATTATTACAGAATTAAAAATGACTGGACATTTCCATCCAATATGGCCTATAAAACCGGTGCTAATATCGCTAAAGGGACACATGAAAAAGGTGTTACCTCTTAGTAAAAAATACCTGAATAAGGGATCAGTTTTTGTGGATGTTGGAGCTAATGTCGGCTATTTCTCCCGCTTAGCATCACGGTTCGTAAAAAAATCGGGTTATGTTTTCGCTTTCGAAGTGGAGCCTAATAACTATTATGCTCTCAATCGTAATACCGCATCGCTACCCAATGTGATTCCATTCAATTTAGCGGTTTCAAATGATAATTCGTTTTTAAAAATCAATCACAGTTCCCATTCAGCCTGCCACAGTATCGTTAACAATGATCATCATCTGGATGGAAATCATTTTATAACTCCCACTATAACATTAGACAAATTCTGGTCGCTATACCTGGACCATTCCGAAACCGATTTAATTAAAATTGATGTAGAAGGAGCCGAACCGTTTGTTCTTGAGGGAATGGAAAAAATGCTCTCAAAATCTAAAGTAGAAAACATGATCATCGAATATTGTCCCAAGTTGCTTGAGAATACAGGAATAAATAAAAATCGATTCTTCCGGATGTTATCCAATCATTTTTCCATTTCCGTAATTGAAAACAAGTTCAAAAATATCACTTGCGGAGAGAAGCTCAGCGATCTTAACGCGGATTATTCACCAAGAAATTTTGTCATGTCCCGAAAGCTTTCGGGATTAAAAATGTGCATGAAACGTACAGTGGTACGTTGATCAAGCATTTTTAAATACAACGCAGAGCATGGCCAAATTTCGCAGCTTTTTTTAGCGTCCTCAAAATCGAGGATCGGTTTATTTTTTATAAGTTACTTTATTTACAATATGATATGTACTGCTTCATATTGGTTACGTGAATAATTCGGGTTAAATCTTTTCAAAAAATTACCAATTATCTGCTGAATCTCGATGGGGTCGTGAATATCAACTTGTTATGCCAAAGTCGGGAATAGGAGGTAAACAGGTTTTTCAAAGCTTTAGTTTGACGACGAACGACCAATAATATATTACAGAGAAATGAGATCGAACCAGTTAAATATTTGATTGTTGGCAATGTTAAAAATTATCATAACATCACAAGTTCAGTTTCTTCAAAACTTTTTTGATTTTCAATGATTTTACACGATCCATAGCAAGATCCCAGGCACCTTCCTGACAAAGTCCACTTATCTTAGCAAATTCGTAACCATCCACGGCCTCTTTAAAACACTCCTTTTTTATAAATTCAGCTACTTTATATAACTGTTCCTCTGAGATTTCCTGACCTGCATTCTCCGATTCACAAGCTATGCAATTAATGCTGGTCCCAATGAGCTGTTTTCTCTGGTCATCGTCATTCATCCATGGACGGACAGATTTTGGCGGATCATGACGAACATATTGAGAATGTCCGCACTCCAATTTAGCAACCCATTCTCCTTCCTGATCTCTATAAAAACTTGTGATTTTTTTATCCATTTTACTTTTATTTGATTAGGCTAAATATGAATTTTAATATTGATACGTTCGCTTATTTGCCAACTCAATTAAATATTTCAATCCTAAAATCTTTGGATGATGCTTAATACAATTCCTTTTCAAAAAAGGATACAATAAAAAGATCATACTTTTATATCTTTATTTCCATATCTAAAGTTTATGTATTTCAGCATGAAATGAACCGACAGGTGAATAAACAAAAACGATTATTAGAGGAAATAAATATCCGGCATGAACTTCAGTCTGGTGACATGGGATATATTTTATATATGCATGGTTCCATTTACGGCAGAGAAAATCAATATGGATTGCCTTTTGAACGATATGTAGCTGAAAGCCTGGTTGAATTTTATGAACATTATGATTCTCAAAAAGACCGGGTGTGGATTTGTGAACATAACGATAATATCATTGGCACCTTATTTCTGATGCATCGTAAACAGGCCGCCCAATTACGTTATTTTTTATTGAAACCGGATTATCGAAATTGTGGTTTGGGAACCAAACTCATGCAGGATTTTATGGAATGGGTTAAGAAACTGAATTATCAATCCGTCTATCTTTGGACCACTCATGAACAACTTGTTGCCTCAAAATTATATAGAAAATTTGGATTTGAATTAAGCGAAGAAGCCCCATCCACCAAATTCGGAAAAGCATTGACCGAGCAGAAATTCGAGTGGTATAGTAAATAAATTTTTAAACTTTACCTTCCCTTATCTAATAATAGTCTATTAAATAATTATTTAATAGATTTAAGATTAGTATAAATAACGTGAGTTCGAGATAAAATCATTTTAAAAAGCGTCTTTAAGTGGTTACTTGACTCTGAA
>DATFMK010000392.1:0-2635 GCA_035267005.1 Balneolales bacterium | reverse complement strand
ATCCAGCATGGTGGATATCAATTATCAGCATATGGACGATATTTATATAAAAATGATCCAAAAGTACCGGCACCTCCCGGTCCATATAAACCATTTGGTGGTTATCGATGGGTTTTTCATTCTTATCCTTTAAAAGGATCGGGTTTTATCCAGGATAAGTTTGAAACACACACACTGGTTATCAATATAGGTGCAAGGGTAGATTGGTTTTCTTTAGGTCCATCGATTAATAATTCGGATTACAAAAAAGTGTGGCATGAAGCTACTGGTTTGAGTTCGAATTGGAGTAATTTTAAATACGTTGTAAGTCCGCGTTTCGGTATATCATTTCCGATTTCGGTAAATACTGATATTTACTTTTCTTACGGTCACTTTAACCAGTTACCGGAGATGACCCACTTTTACCGGGATCCTTACTCGGGTAGTTTAACTGGTAATCCTCACCTGGATTATGTCAAAACTATTAAATATGAATTTGGCTTTAAACACCAGTTTAACGATAGCTGGGCTATGAATATAAAAAGTTACGATAAGGATATATCCAACCAGATAGGTACTACTCAATTAAGAGCAAATTTAGGATTACCTGTCGCATTATTTGATAATAAAGGTTATTCACGTGTACGTGGTCTACAAGCCAAAATAATCAAACAGTTTTCTCACTTTTATTCGGGTCAGTTTACGTATACTTTACAGTGGGCTACCGGTTTTTCGTCATCTGCTTTCCAGGATTATGTAAACTCGATAAATAATTTCCCTAATCCAATCAGGCAACACAGGTTAGGATATGATGTCAGGCATCAGATTATTTTCCAGGGAACTATTGTGGATCCTAAACAAAAACCAATGAGACCTTTCGGATTACATATACCATCCAATTGGAATATATCTATTCTGTCCAGTTTTTCTTCAGGGAGACCTTTTACGCCTGGTACTGTAGACCCTGTCGAACGTCAAAAATTACTGAATGCGGCTACTGGACCGGTCCGAATGGATACGGATCTCAAATTCCGGAAACATTTTAAAATAGCTGGAATTAAAACCACTTTCCTGGCTGAAATATTTAACATATTCAATCAACATAATGTCAATATGGGATCTTGGTTCAATAATTGGACCGGTAAACCATTCAGATATGGTGATCACATAAGTAATACGGATAAACTCTATACCTGGAGAACGATGTACAGGCTTTTGGATCCACGGGCCTTTTCTCCTGGCAGAAGAGTTCAGCTGGGAATCCAGATAAACTGGTAAATAATTGTTAATAAACAAATAACAAGATTTTATTAAAGAGTTATAAGATGATTGTTCATTTTTTAAAATATAAATTCAGGAAGTACTCACTTCCCTTATTGGCTCTATCGTTATTACCGGTAATGGGATATGCACAGTTGATCACGAGAGATTATAAACTCCATGATGTTGGTAATGTCAGGCAGATTATCACCAACCATGGAAACCTGAACAAAGAGAATACGAATTATCCCGGGCTTATTAATTGTGAATTTCCCCCGCATAGTTATGTTGAACACCTGGGAAGTACCGGCTGGTATATTGGCGGTATCACTCCTTCGGGTGATACGCTTGTTTCAGTTACACATAGTTTCAATTCTCCCGATGAATTTCCAGGTTATTCATCCGCACCGTGGGATACGGTTTGGGAAGCTGATCGTGGTGACACCTTGAATATACCTTACATCAATAAACCGTATACGCCTGTTTCTGACCAGGATTTTGTTACCCGGTATAATGATTATAATGAAGCGGCATTGAAAGTAGCCAATCACAACCCACTCTATCTTGATGTCATTCAAAAAAGTTATGCGTGGGCTTCGCCACCATTAAACAATATCATAGTTATTAATTATGCCGTTGTAGCTGAAAAATTTAATATTAAGAATGTCTATCTGTCCCTTTTTTGTGATCCCAATGTAGGGTACAGAACCGGCAGTGGATTTACGTTCGCTAATGATGATTATGTGAAATATTATCCCAAAGAAGATATGGTCACCGCTTTTGATGCACCCGGTGGTCCGGACGGCGGGACTTATTCTCCTATAGGTCTTAAGATTGTACCTCCAAAGTCAGCCCCTCCCGATTCAATAAAATGGACATGGATTTGGCAAGACCGATCTCAACCGATACCACCAACAAGGGATCCGGCGAGATTTGTGCAGATGAAGAGTGGTACAGTAATGGAGAATCAAATCACTCCAAACCAAACTCATTTCATTCTGAGTTTTGGACCTTTTAATATGGTAAAAGGGGATACGCTTCATTTTAAAATTGCTCTTGTTCTGGGTAAGGATGAAAACGAAGTAAATAAAGAATCGAAACTGGTGGATATGCTGGTTAAAAAGAACTTTAAAGTTCCTTCACCGCCACCGGCCCCGACCATAAAAGTGAAAACAGCTAACCGCCAAGTAACGATCAATTGGTCACCAGATAATTCAAAAGTAAATCCTGAAACTTATACAGATCCCAATCGCGGTGATAGTGTCAAGTATCCATTTGAAGGTTATCGGATTTATAAAAGTACGCAAAGTGCAACGGGACCATGGACGTTATTAGCACAGTATGATAAAAAAGATGATAATTATGGACTGAATACCGGTTTGAAACACGAATACAC
>DATFMK010000391.1:0-16936 GCA_035267005.1 Balneolales bacterium | reverse complement strand
AGAATATTTTCTTGTTGATCAGGAATTCTTTTATCGTCGTCCAGACCTTGTAATGTCAGGTCGTACCTTGTTTGGTGCCAAACCAGCGAGAGGACAGGAAATGGATGATCACTATTTTGGTACCATTCCTGACCGTGTGCTTTCTTTCATGCTTGAAGCTGAAAGAGAATTATATCGCTTAGGGGTTCCGGTTAAAACACGTCATAATGAAGTAGCTCCCGGACAATATGAGATTGCACCAATTTTTGAAACGGCCAATATTGCAGCTGACCATCAGCAACTTACGATGATGACACTGAAGCGTATTGCCCGTAAATATGGTTTCGCCAGTATTTTACATGAAAAACCATTTGCTGGCCTAAACGGTAGTGGTAAACACTCAAACTGGTCACTTGCAACTGATACTGGTAAAAACTTGCTGGATCCGGGTGATAATCCTCATTCAAATATGTTGTTTCTGTTTTTCTGTACAGCTGTTATTAAAGCCGTATACGAACATCAGGATCTGTTACGTGTTTCCATTTCCGGAGCCGGTAATGATCACCGACTCGGAGCGAATGAAGCCCCGCCTGCGATTCTCTCTATTTTTGTTGGGGACCAACTGCAGGATGTGTTTAATCAGATTTTAAGCAATGATGGAACGGCTGAAAGTTCAAAGCATGGAGGCATTTTAGGTCTTGGTACTTCCACCTTGCCTGAGATTCCAAAACATGCTGGTGACAGAAACAGGACTTCACCTTTTGCCTTTACCGGTAATAAATTTGAATTCCGTGCCGTTGGCTCTAGTCAATCCGTCTCTTTTCCGGTTGTTGTATTGAATACAATCGTGGCAGATGCCATTGAAAAATTGTGTGATATGATGAACAAAGAACTGAAAAGCGGAAGTTCTGTAGAAGAGGCTCTTAAAGTAGTCTTGAAAGACACGTTGAATGAATCCAGCAAAATCATTTTCAATGGTGATGGTTATTCTGAAGAGTGGAAAAAAGAGGCCGAAAAACGAGGTTTATTAAATCTTCCGACTACGCTTGATGCTTTGGAATTATTCAAATCCAAAGAAAATATCGAGCTGTTTGAAAAATATAAAGTACTCTCGGAAGAAGAGTTGATGTCTCGTTTTGAAATCATGCTGGAGCAATATTTCAAGACGATCAATATCGAGGCTGAATCGACCGCTTCCATCGCGAAGACAATGATCACACCCGGTGCTATTCGTTATCTAAATGAGTTATTAGCTGTATCTGATCGCGGTAAATCACTCTCATTAGAAACAACAGGTACAAAGGATATCATTGAAAAAGTTAATGAGGGAATTAATGAGCTTGTTAAAGCAGTTCACGAGCTCGATGAAGTCAATGCTGAATTGGGCGGTGATACGGTATATGAAAAAGCCCATCACATGTTGAATAATGTGATTCCAAAAATGGAAGCTGTTCGTGAGGCAGCTGATAAGCTGGAAAACTTAGTAGCCGATGATTATTGGCCGTTACCAACTTACAGAGAAATGCTGTTTTTGAAATAAACAGATTATAAACACCTTTAAAAGGCCCCGAATCGAATTTAGTTGGTTCGGGGTTTTTTAATTTTAACCCGAATTATTCACATAAACTACAAGAATCAATACATATCATATTGAAAAAACTATAGCTTGTAAATAATAACGCTTTCCTCAAATTTGAGCAGTCTAAAAAAGGGCTGCGAAATGTTGCTGTGCTTTGCGTTGAATTTAAAAATGCTTAATCAACCTATCAATGCACGTTTCATGCGCATTTTTAATCCGTAAAGCTTTCGGGACACAACAAAATTTCTTGGTGGGTGAATAACCCGGGTTAATTCTAAGTATTTGTAGTCTGCCGTCTATTTATTTTTCAATCTCCTAAAGGAATGATCAAATTCATGATAGTACCATGAGGATCTGCCTGTGACCAGTATATTTGGGCATTGATCGTTGTTGCCCGATGTAGCATATTCATTAAACCATGTCCACCTTTATCTTTGCGATGTTTGATGGAATTTATGGTTTTTTCAAAATCAAAGCCTTTCCCATCATCAATTAATTTGAAAATGACTTGGTCGTGTTCTTCCTCAATATATAATTCAATATGAGTTGGATCGGCATGATTTATAGCATTCGATATCGCCTCCTGAAATATTCTGAAAACCGTAATTTTAGTAAAAGCATCCATCGTTGTGATTTTGGAAGGAGCCGTTACTTTCAGTTTGACAGGTTTATCAACAGAATCGATTTGTTTATTCAAAAGTCCGTCAAGAGCTTCAACCAAACCAAAAAAATCCAGGCTACCGGGCTTCAGATCATCCATGATCTGACGAATATCCTGACCAATTTTGTCCAGATCGGGTAATATATTCTGAACATCGGTAACTAAGATTTTCCTGTTGTTGTTACCATTGGAACGTTTCTTAAATTTTCTGAGAACTTTTTGAATACGCCTCATTACTATATTCAATGATCCCAGAATATGATCGTGTAATTCTCGGGCAATTCGGGCTCTTTCATCCTCAACACCTTGAGCAAAAGCGGTAGCTACCGACAATTCATGTTCTCTTCGTTCTTTTTCAAAGGAAATCTCTTTTTGCTGAGCCTTTAATAATAATTGATTTTCCCGTTCCCGTGCTTCCGATTCAGTGGCCAGAAGTTTCAGATGTTCCTGCTCCGCTTTTAATTTGAGTTGTTCTTTTTCAAACTTCTCGAGTTCTTTTCTTCGCGTTACCTCCGATTGCCAACGAATAAAGCCAAAAAATACCATAAAAAGGGATATAGAGTACAAACTATACGCCCAATAAGTTTTATAGAATGGGGTTGGTATCGTAAAAGTGAAACTGGATCCTTTCGTGTTCCATACACGATCGTTGTTACTTGCGATGACTTTAAATGTGTAGGTCCCCGGAGGCAGATTGGTATAATAGGCACTTCGGCGATTATCGGCTGAAATCCAATTAGTATCGAATCCTTTAAGTTTATATTTGAATGCCACATGTTCTGATGATGTTAGACTTATGGCTGTGTACCGAAATACAAAACGATGATTCCCGGCTGATATGGCATCTTTTTGATGTAGGATATTTTTCCGATAATCGACAAGCACAGCCTCTATATGTACATTCGGCGGGACTGTATTTCTACGAAGGTGATTGGGATCGATCATGGCTACCCCACCTACTGTGGGGAACCAGATTTTGTCATTGGAGGTCTGCCATCCGGCGGGATAGTTTCCTCCGTTGCATTCCGTATTTTTCAGACCCTCAGCATTACCATAAAGTGTTGGGGAGACAATGTCGATTTTACCATTTGCATAATCATTCAATTCCTGAATGGATATTCGGAAAATGCCTTTATTACAACTGAACCATAGATTATGGTTATTGTCTTCAAAGATGCTGTATATCACATTGTCCGGAAGCCCCTGATCAGATGTAATATTTACAAATTTACCATTTCTAAAACGGCTTATTCCTCCCCAGAAAGTGCCAATCCATATTGTGCCGGTATGATCCTCATAGATAGAAATAATATCATTGCTCGGCAGGCCATCTTTTACTGTAAAATCCTTGAATGATCCGTTTTTGAATAAACTTAACCCTCCATTTTTGGTCCCAATCCATAACCTGTTTTGACGGTCTTTATAAATGGTGCGAATATAGTTATCTGGTAGTCCGTTTTTTGTAGTATAGGTACTTATTTTACCTTTCTCATAACGGTCTAGACCTTTAGAAGTACCGATCCAGACGTTCTGCGAAGAATCTTCGTTGATAGCTAAAATCTTATTACTCGATAATCCACTTTTAACAGTCAGTTTTCGTATGATATGTCCATTAGAGATGACATCAACACCTTTATATGTTCCGACCCACATCAGTCCATTCTGGGCTTTATAGATCGATCGTACATAATTACTGGATAAACCATTAGAGGTATCGACCACATGTACAACTTTATTATGGAGAATGTTAATACCACCTCCGTTTGTCCCGATCCATATCCGGTGCTTTACATCACTACAGATCGTCCATACGAAGTTATTTGTTAATCCTTCATGTGTGGTATAAGAGGTGAATTTACCGTCTCTGAGTTTATTTAAACCACCGCCTAATGTACCAATCCAAAGATCACCTTCCTGGTCTTCAAACAAAGAGCCAATAACATCATTGGAAAGTCCCTGAAAAGTTGTGTAATGAGAAATGTTACCATGTACGATTCGATCGACACCGCCACCTTCCGTACCGATCCATATGGTGCCTTCACGATCAATAATGAAAGAATCAATAATATTACTGGTTAAGCCATTTTTTTTCGTTATATATCGAATACGACCATTGTGATATACATTGAGTCCACCACCCGCTGTTCCAATCCATATCTTGCCGTTTTTGTCTTCAGTTAAGGTGTGTATCGTATTGCTGTTCAGACCCTCTTTTTTGGTGAGTCTTGAAAATTTTCCCTTTTTATATATGATGATTCCATTGTTATTGGTACCAAACCATATTGCATGATCCTTTGTAATAATAATGCAATTTATTTCATTGACATTTTGGGATTCTAAAGACTTAAAGACATGATATTTCCCATTCTTAAATGTTACAATTCCCTGTTTTGTACCTAACCAAAGGGTACCAGTTGAATCCTGAACAATTGTTCTGATATTGCGGAAGGGAAGCTCTCCATTAGTATAATGATTAATAAATGTTCCGTTTTTATATGATACAAGGCCTGCACGAGCTGTTCCAATCCATATTGTTTTATCGGAACCTTCATAAAGGGAGTAGATGTAACTGTTTTTTAAAATATGAGCGTTTTCATTTTTGAAATTAGTAAAATCGGTTCCATCGAAGCGGCAGATTCCATCATAGGTGCCAATCCATAAATAACCATCAGAAGATTGGATAATAGAAGTTACACTATTCTGAAGAAGTCCGTCTTTCGATTGCCAGATAGTGTGATCGTATTGTGTTATTTCTTTGTCGGGAGAGAGAGTTAAAGGTTGGTTTTGAGAGAAGCTTTGAACCGGTACCAGAATAAAAAATAGCAGAAATATAAATATGGCAATATTATAAGATATTGAATAAGCTACTTTTAAACGGTCAGAGGATTTGAATTTTTGATGATACGCATAGATTGAAAAATGATTATAAGAAAGAGAATAATCTATATGGTCTTTAACTAACATCTTCATCTGTAATTTAATGTACCATAATTGCTCCCGTTAGGGGAAATCTCAATTATGCGTAAAACCTTTTAATACAATTAAACCTGACTTTTTAAAGCAACCAGGTTAAATTAAAATATACTTATTGTTTTAAAAATAAAGATAAATAAGGATTAATGTATGCGAATGGGTATCTTTCCTCATTAAATGATATCTAATGTAGTACCAAAGATTAAGGTATCCAGGGATATTTACGGAAATTTGGTTTTCGCTTTTCGAGAAATGCGTTTTTGCCTTCCTGAGCTTCATCTGTCATATAGGCGAGACGGGTGGCTTCACCAGAAAAGACTTGCTGACCGGTCATTCCGTCATCTACTAAATTAAAGGCAAATTTAAGCATACGAATGGAAGTAGGACTTTTTTGTAAAATCTCCTGAGCCCAGTCGAAGGCTGTTTGTTCAAGTTCTGCATGAGGCACCACGGCATTCACCATACCCATGTCATAAGCTTCCTGAGCGGAATAATTTCGCCCGAGGAAAAAGATTTCGCGGGCCCGTTTTTGTCCGACTTGGCGAGCTAACAGCGCAGAACCATATCCACCATCAAAACTGGTGACATCAGCATCTGTTTGTTTAAAAATAGCATGTTCTTCACTGGCAATTGTCAGATCGCAAACAACGTGAAGGCTATGTCCGCCACCGACAGCCCAACCAGGTACAACAGCAATGACCACTTTAGGCATAAAGCGCATTTTACGCTGTAAATCCAAAACGTTAAGACGGGGCATTCCTGATTCATCTTCATAACCTGCTCTTCCTCTGATTCGCTGATCGCCACCGCTGCAAAAAGCATAAACACCGTCTTTGGCCGGACCTTCACCTGTTAGTAATATTACGCCGATGGATGTATCTTCCTGCGCATCATCAAATGCCTGATACATTTCGACCACCGTTTTGGGCCGGAATGCATTTCTGACTTCCGGACGATTTATGGCTATTCTGGCGACTCCGTTCGATTTCTTATAGGTAATATCTTCATATTGTCTGACGGTTTTCCAATTCATAATAATCTCTTCTGTTTCTCACTGATAAATTTTTTTATTTGTTGAAGATACAAATCAGGATTATCTATATGAACTCTATGATTACTATTTGGAATAATTACATGAGAGCTATTTGAGATCAACAGATTCATTTCCTTTCCAATTGTTGTAAATTTTTCGTCATTCATACCCGAAATAATTAAAGTAGGTACCGTAATATCTGAAAGTTTATCATGGGCATGTGGCATGGTTCCCGTTCCGAAGCCTCGCAAACTGTTAGCTAATCCGTGAGGTCTTTGATTCTTTTGAATATTCATCAGACTTCGTTTCCTTTTTATCGATTCTGATGAATTATTTTGGAAAAGAGAAGCCTGGTTCCATTTTTCAACAAAATGACGGTAATCATTTTCTATAGAATTCGCTCGTATCTCATCCTCTTCGATTCGTTTTTGAATGCTATCATTATCTTGAATTCCAAAAGTGGTACTTTCTAAGATTAATCCGGTTAATACATTATTATTTTGTATAGCGAATTGAATAGCCAATCTTCCACCCATGCTGTATCCTAAAAGAAAAAAAGGAGGGAGGTTCAATTCTCTGAAGATGATAGATAAATCTTCAACCTGTTCATGAGAATAATAACGTGTAGGGTTTGATGGCGCGGCAGTCGAACCATGACCTAAAAGATCTATTGTAACCGGATTACAAAAATCGGATAAGGGTTCAAGTAAATGATTGAAAAAACGTGAATCTCCCATAAAGCCGTGAAGCAAAATAAGATAAGGTTTCAGAGGATTGTCTGAAAATATCGAAAAATAATAATCTTCCTCCCTTACTTTAATAAACATAGGTCTTATTATTGAGTATAATATTTGTTAGTAACCAGGTTAGGAGATTTATACTTTATAAGAAGGTTATGCAAAACAGGCCTTGTGCCCAATATCTGCATTTTTGCGACTTTGAAATCCTCGAATCCCGAAAGCATTCGGGATGCCACGGTTTCGAAGTAGCCGAGGCTTTGATATTGAACAAAATCCCTGTTTTTGCAAAGCCTTCTATTAGGATGTTATAACCAACTTAGTCACACCTTTTCTAATAATAATATCAAAAAAATAATATAAGCAAGTTGTTTGCTTAGAATGAATACAAATTAATAAATCTGTATAATATGTATCTTCTTAATGTGTTACATAATCTTAGCGATGTTTTGAAAAAATCGGAATAAAAAGGAAAATTGGTTGTCGGTTAAATGACATAAAACCATATATAATTAAACGTCTATTTTAAAGAAGTTGTATTAAAATAGATAGAGGTATTATGTTTTTAAAATGATGTATTGCAATGTTAATTTACATCGAAATGGAAATAACTATTTAGTCATAATTCCAATCATTAACCATAAAATCATATCAGTATATCATTGTAAAAAAATGTAAACATTGTAAGATTATGGATTGTTTCTTCGAAAATTATGGTTAATATCATGCAAAGAAGATAAAGGACTCCTTTATCAGAATAATAGAAAAAATAAAGATTAAACTATGCGATCACTTAATAAAATATTGATGCTATTATGCGTTCTGGCCATCCCAGCAATAAGCTATGGTCAGGCTTCAAATTTTGCGGCTCCAAAGTCAGCCGATACGTTACATAACCCTTATACAGTGAATAAGGCATTTTTAAAACTAGGAGAGAAGACGTTCAAAACAGATTGTACATCCTGTCATGGTAAAAGTGGAAAAGGGAATGGACCAGCAGCTGTAGCTCTGCAACCACGTCCTGCTAATCTGACTGCTGATTATGTACAAAAAAGTACAGAAGGCGCGCTTTTCTGGAAGATATCTCATGGTAAGGGATCCATGCCTGAATGGGGTGGTTCATTGAAACCTAAACAAATCTGGGCATTGGTCACCTATATCAAGAAAGACTTGAAATAAAGAATGTTCGACATCATCAAAAAGAGTAATTATTAAAATGACAACCTCGAGGAGGAATAATTGTATGAAAAAAAGTTATATCCTTTTGGCAAGCACTTTCTTATTTGTATTAGGAGCTAACTGCTTGTCTTTTCAAAATGCAAATGCTCAAACAAAAAGTTCATCCGGAGATGTATTCAGTCCAGGTGTTACAAATTTTGCCCTGTTAGGTGAATTTGATTATGGAATGAATATCACCAAAAACAGTGCTTCCTTCGGAGCTCCAGAAATGGCTGTTATGCCATTATATCGACAAGGCAGATTTTTCTTTGAATCTGGCATTGGTGCATCATTTGATAACAATGGACCAGCATTGGATGTAGGTCCTATTAATTTGAGTTATATGCTCTCAAATGATTGGCTGATTCGTGTCGGTCACTTCGATGCACTTCCTTTTGGACGCTATCCAAGAACTTACGATCCAGGTTGGATCAATCCATTAGCAACCGGTCCGGTAGGTTTCGATTCTATCGGAGGCTATGACGATTTTGGATTTCAGGTTCAAGGTTCCGGATTTATTGGCAATACTCGTTTACGTGCTTTTGCATCGATTACCAATGGTCCACAATTATCACTTGACCCGGGTTCACAAGGTATGATTACATCAGCTTCTGTTGCTGATAATAATAAATCAAAAATGATTGGCGGAAGATTAAGTTTGAACCCAAGCTTATCTTCGAATTTTTCAATCGGTGTATCTGAATATTACACTGGTAATGTAGGAAACAGTGGTACTCAATATGATGGAGTAGGCGCTAATTTATTGGCCGTTGATATGAACTGGGCACCAACCGTAACATCACTTGACGGATTTATAAGACTCCGTGGTCAGCTTAATGCTGTTCATGTTGATAAAGCAAATTATGTTGATGGAGCCGGAACCTATACTTTTAAAAATAATAGCTCGGCACTTTATGGAATGTTTGCTTATCAACCAAGCATGTCATCGAATCATTTCTTGCAAAGTCTGATGTTTGCCTTCATGTACTCAAGAGCCAAAACACCTTCAGGTGCTAAATGGGATCTGTCATCAACCAATCAATACGATGTTGGATTGACCTATTGGTTTAATTGGAGAACGAACTTGAAGGCCGATTATGACATTCAGGAAAACGGACAAAATGCTCTGATGTTAAGTGTTGCAATGGAATTATAAATAAATTAAGCTAAAAACGAGATTATGAAAAATAGATCCAAATTCAAATTATTCTGGACGATAGTCACATTATTCATAGGCTCTCTATTCATCTTTAGTGCCTGTACATCTACAAATAAAATTGTGGCTCAGGAAAGTGGTGCTCAATTATGGTCACAAAAATGTCAATCATGTCATAATGCACCACCACCAAATCAATTTAGTCCCCAGCAATGGGATGTCATTATTTATCACATGAAAGTCAAAGCTAATCTAACGAAGCAGGAACAAGAAAAGATTGTAGCTTTTCTAAAGCAACGTTAATAGGTTAGTAGTGTAGCATATAAAAAGGCGGGTAATTGAGAGGCCCGCCTTTTTTATTTATATGGCTTCAATATTCAAATATCTGATAAAGAATTCATCAGGTATAATCCGATTAACCCGAATTATTCACGTAACGAACAAGAAACAATACCTATCATATTGTAAATTACTTAACGTAACGTGAGGTTTGGATAAGAATCGCAGAGTTGTAATAATTACATTGAGAATACGACCTGAGAAAATATGACCTATCTTGACGACGGACGACTGACCATCGACGACACAGAGCGGTTTTGATGCATAATACATGATTCCGATTTCGAACTCACGTTGATGATACGGTTATTCAGAATAAATAATGTTTAATTACTATCAGAGCGTTTCTCTGTCGAGGCTGTGAAAAAATAGCAATGTAAGCGACTGTACACCTATATTTTTTAATTGTTTTCGAGTTTTATTGAAGAGCCTCTTTCCCTATCGCGGATTTATCTGGGAAGGGGAGAACTTGTCCCGCATACTTTCGGGTTATTGAGAGTGTGTAAGCAAAGCGAAATCGCGCGAAGCACTTAAATTATTTAAGCTAATTAAATTTGATTTATAGTTTTTCACAGCCTCTGTCGTATGTGGTCGGTTGTCAAGCTATATCAGGGTTCGACATTTTTAATTTCGCCTTGATCACGCGATAAATTTCTTGGTGAATAATCCGGGTTAAGGCGTGCTATAAGCGAAACTAAATATACAGAGAAACCATCGTATTTATCCAATATTCCATAAAGCTTCCCGCTGAGCCATTGATTGATCCGCGTCTGTAATACATTCCAGAATCTGTATTCCTGATTGACTGGACAAGTCTTTAAAAGAAGCTGCCAGGTTTGATAGAAATTGTACGCGTCGATATCCGATATGGTATGCTCGGGCAAGGTCCGGAATGGATACTTCCTGAGAAGTTTCAAAATACGTCTCAAAATATTTTTTATGCTGATAAACAGGCAGCATTCTGAAAATATTTCCCCCATGATTATTGATCACAACGATGACTAACGTTTGCTTTCCATAAAGAAACTTATTGCTTAACAACGCATTGGAATCATGTGAGAAAGCAAGATCACCTATAAAAAGCACCCCGGGTTTCTGACTTGCTATCGTTGCGCCAATTGCATTTGAAATTATTCCGTCAATACCGCTGGCACCTCGATTAACAAAATAAGCATGATTCCCGCGTAAAGGTGCTGCAAAAAGATCCAGGTCTCTCACAGGAAATGAATTGGATAGGAATATATTCGATGAATCAGATAAGGCTTGTCCGATTGTATGAAAAATCAGTCCATCTGTTAACTTAGCACCGTCTTTAAATAGATGATTTCTGAAACCAGCAAACCGGTTTCTGTATTGTTGCCATTTCGATAACCAGTCCGGAGAGGGATTTAATGAAATAGCTTCAAGATGTATTTTTTCAGGATTCACTGGAATTCTGTAATTAACGGATAAAGTGGCATCCTGCCAATCAGTATTAGTTGAAAACAGAATATGATAGACATCTTTGTGATGTTTTAGATACAACTCAAGACCTTTTCCAATGGGCTGATCTCCAAAACGAATGATAAGATCGGGTTTGAGTTCTTCACGTATCTCACGATTCCTCAAAAAAGCATCCTGACCAAATACCAGATGATCTTTTTCTATTAGAGGAATTAATTGAGAGGGTGATTCGGCGATTACCGGTGCCGATAAATATTCACTCAATTCTACCACACAACGATAGGATTGTGTCGTTGCCGAAGGTCCGGCAATGATTACCGGACGGGCAGCATTAGAAATAATATTGACAATTATGTCAGTAAATTGAAATGAGTTATGTCGTTCTTTATGAACGGCTAATGCTGGCGGCTTCACCGATTCTTTATCACTATTTCGTGAATCAATAGCCGATTGAAGATACTCGGCAGAAGGTTCAAGCGGTTTTCTGAATGCAAAATTCAGATGAATAGGGCCATTCTCATTTTTGCTTGTGAAGTACGCCTGAGCAGCCAAAAGATGCAGGCGATCGAAATCTTCCTGATCCGCTTGTGGTTCGCCGACTTCAAAAAACATTAAAGGATAATCACCATATAATTTTATTTGGTCGATTGCCTGTGAAGCTCCTATCGCACGAAGCTGGGGCGGACGGTCGGCGGTTAAGATAAGCAGCGGTGTACCCGACATTTTGGCCTCAATAACAGCTGGAAAATAGTTGGCTGCAGCTGTTCCTGAAGTACAAATAAGCGCAGCCGGATTACCGGTGGCTTTTGCGATACCGAGTGCTAAAAATCCAGCGGATCGTTCATCAAGAACCACATGTTTCTCTATTCGGGATTCTGCAGCGGCTGCTAAGGTTAAAGGTGTTGAACGGGAGCCGGGAGAAATAACAATATGTTTAAGGCCATGATTAGCCAGTTCGGTAATGAAATCGAGAGCCCACTGAAAGGTGAGTTCACCATCTTGTAATTTTTTACGCATATTGAATAGCAGATAACATTGGAATGAATTTCAGATTGGTTTCTTCCCATTCTGATTGGGGAACAGAATTCTTAACGATACCACAACCGGCATAAAACCGGGCCTTATTATCATAGATGAGTCCGCTTCGTATCGCAACACAAAATTCTCCATTTCCCTTGCTGTTAAACCAGCCTACGGGGCCAGCATACCAACCTCGTTCAAAATTTTCCAATACTTTAATCCAGGGTAAAGCTTCTTTTCTGGGGGTACCACCTACGGCGGGTGTTGGATGTAAGCGTTCTAAAACAAGCAACGGATCCACTTTGTCATTTAACCAAGCCGTGATAGGAGTGTATAAATGCTGTACATTAATATACTTTTTAATCGTTGGAATCTCCGGATAATCTATCTGATCAGTAAACTGTTTCAGACGTTTTTCTATGGCTTCTACCACAAAGCTATGTTCTTGCCGGTCTTTAGAACTATTAAGTAATCGTTCAGCCAGTTCCTCATCTTTAGCTTTGTCTTCATCTCTTGAGATACTTCCGGCTAAACCTTCAGCCAATACAAAATTAGAATGAAAAGAAGCCAGGCGTTCCGGTGAGCAACCCACAAAAGCCGATGAGTTATTATTTTGTATCAAAAAGCAATAACTCGTTCGATAATGTTCACGAAGATGATGTAATAGACGAGTCGCCGAAATCATACGGTTCGTCTTCACACGAATATCTCTGGCTAGAACAATTTTATTAAACGCTCCTTCAGTGATTAATTGAGTGGCTTTTTCTACGCTTGTTTCCCAATGTTCATAGGCATCCGCTCGTTTTTCAATTTTATATGAAAGCTCAGCAGCGGGAGATTTGAAAGATGTAGACTGAATAAGCTTTTGAGTTATGGTTTCCAGTTTATCCGATAATAGATTGTACACATCTTCAAAATCTTTATTCGGAGATATTTCCAGTGTTATAGTTAGGATATTATCCTTTTTACTGCGAATATAAATCCATTCGGGTATTACAAAATTACCAGAGCCAAATTTTCTCCAATCATTGGAATGAACTTCATCAAAAAAAGAAAAACCACCCAGAAAGTTCAAACCTGATAACGGATGATCTATTCCCTCATAGGTTAAGGTTTTTTCTTGAATCTCATGTACCCTGGAAGATATATTTTTGAAACGATCGGTTCCGTTAGATTCTAATCGCGCTATAACACCGCTACCGGTAAATGATAATTTTAAATCCTGTCTCTCCCAATGATACCGAAAATCTTCTTTCGATCCGATTTTATCTAATAAAGCTATTGGGTTTATCTTTTCAAACGGAAATGAGAATGCAAGATAGTGAGATTCCTGCTGTTGTGATATTTGCTGGAGACCCGAATGTATAAAAGATTTCAAAGATGGCTTTTTCAGTTGGTTCTCAACACTCTCCTGTATAGAATCGACTAATTTAGAAGGTAAATCCAGCATTCGAAATATTTATTTCTAATTAACTAAAAATATAAAATGAATATTTTAATGTACTATTTTCTATCTAAATGCAATTAATTGAAAAAAGATTCAGTTAAAATTTACACCGACGAAATTACCAAACCATTAAAAATAATATCAATTTTCGACAATAATACTTTTCATAATTTAAACTTAAATATAACTGTAAATTGATTGATACGCTAATGAATTTACAATCACAGGAGTCTTGGAAAAGTATAATTTCCTATTTCTTAAAAATGTGTTTTAATTTTTAAAAGAAAAGTGCGATACTTAGAACTAATAGCTCTTAGGAAGCGCTTTTTTAGGTTATTAAAGTCGATTCCGACAAAAAGGATTACTCGCTTAGTGGTATTCTTTTGGAAAATTAAAATTGGATAAATATTTCGGTAAGTATAAAAAAACGTATTAATTATGGTTGAATTAAAACCTTTCGATTTCCAAAATGTACAAACCCATTTTAAATGGAATAACGACGAGGAACTAAATTTTTATGATTCTGATTATCCGCATAAAATTGAAAGTTTCGAATCGTTCCTGCAGCGTGTCAAGGGGGAGATTCATGACAACCCTTCAACCGAACTACTTGAGATACACTCGGAAAAAAAACATGAGCTGATCGGAATAATCGATATTCATGATATCGATTATTACAATTTACGATGTACGCTCGAATGTACAATTGGCGAAAAAAGATACTGGAACAAAGGGTACGGCAAACACGCTATGGCGCAGGCACTCAGCTATTGTTTTGATGATCTGAAAATGAACAAAGTAATTACGGCTGCTTTCGATTTTAATAAAACCTGGATTGGACTGGTTAGAAAATTGGGATTTAATCAGGAAGGTGAATTACGTGAGCATACGTTTAAACAAGACCGATTCCATAATAAATTGATGTTTGGGATGGTAAAATCGGAATATGAGGCATTGAAAGAAACGATTTTCAATAAAAAAGTAATGATAAGATGATTGAATAGAATATCTAATCAGTTGAATTATCGTGCGTCGTCCAGTTGACCGGTTTGGTATGGATTTATGATACCATAATCTTCAGGATTATAATCAGCCAGTTGGAAATAATAATTCCAGGCCTCTTCGCTATTGCCGTCTTTATCGACCCAGTTGATATGGCTCTGCTTGATGAGACCAACAATTCTCTTGGCATAGGTTTGGCGTTCGTCCGCATCTTCGATTCGTGGCAGTGCTGCGATCATTAAATCAAGGTTATAACCACAGTCGTAGTCTTTGGGCTTTTTTTGATCTATAAACATGGATAAATAATTAGTTTAAAATGCTTCCGTAAGGATTTATAATATTTCAGAAATTTTTCTGACCACTTCAAATTATATAAAGTTAAGCAGTAAATCACATGAATACATTTCTTTTGTGATCCTGCGATAAGATAAGTGAAAATTCATGAACTTCAATAAGAGATTGTCAGGTAAGTGGGTATTACAAATGATCATTTTTAAAAATTTTTGGGTTGAGGATTAATTTAAGTTATCATAAGTCATTGCACTACTGAAGATTTCAGATTCATCTTAAGGGGAAAATATAGGTTGAAATGCTTGGCTTTATCGTTGAAGTTAGTGCATTATTGACCTTACCCGGATTATTCGCCAAATTCATTTATAAACAATATGATATGTATTGTTTTCTATTTTTTAAGGGAACGATTCGGGTGAATGAGGAGGTCTTATAATAATATTGTATATTCCGACGAATTTTAGTGACTTTCAGTTAGTAAAAGATATTTCTGAGTAGAATTTTACCGTATTCCTGATGGATAACCCTTATATTATAAGATGAGATCAGGAATCGGTATTAGAGAGAATTAAGCATTTAACAAAAATTATGTGGTATAATTCAATTATTGAAACGATAGGGAATACGCCTCTTGTAAAACTTAATAATATTACAGAAGGGCAAACGGCTACAATATTGGCCAAAGTCGAATTTTTCAATCCCGGTCAAAGTGTTAAGGATCGTATCGCTCTGAAAATGATTGAGGATGCAGAACGTGAAGGTGTTCTCAATCCGGGAGCAACGATTATTGAAGGAACTTCCGGAAATACAGGGATGGGACTTGCACTGGCAGCCGCTGTTAAGGGATATAACTGTATTTTTACCACTACCGATAAACAGAGTATGGAAAAAGTAAATATGCTCCGCGCATTAGGTAGTGAGGTAAAGGTATGTCCGACAAATGTGGAACCAGATGATCCCAGAAGTTATTATTCGGTAGCGAAACGTTTAAATGAAGAGATTCCCAATTCATGGTATCCCAATCAATACGATAATCTCAGTAATTCAGAAGCTCATTATGAAACAACCGGACCTGAACTTTGGGAGCAGACGGATGGTCAAATAACCCATTTTGTTGCTGGGATGGGAACGGGAGGCACGATTTCAGGTACAGCACGATATCTCAAGGAGATGAATCCCGAAATAAAGATTATCGGTATTGATCCGGTTGGGTCTGTGTATAAATCGTATCATAAAACGCGAAAATTTGATAAATCGGCAATTGCTCCCTATTTAACGGAGGGGATTGGCGAAGATATTATTCCCCAAAATATGGCTTTTGACTTGATCGACGAAGTTGTTCAATGTTCTGATAAAGATGCTTTTCTAATGACCCGGGCCCTGGCAAGAAAAGAAGGTCTTTTTGTTGGTGGTTCCTGTGGCTCGGCAGTTTGGGGAGCTTTGGAGTATATCCGTAAGAACCCATTATCAGAAAAGGATGTTATGGTGATATTGTTACCAGACAGTGGTACACGGTATGTCTCCAAAATCTATAATGATGAGTGGATGGTTAATAATGGATTTATGGATGAATCTACGAGTCTTACTGCTGGTGATATCCTGTATCTGAAGGAAAACGGAGAACGCAGCCTGATTAAAGTCGATGCTGATGATACGTTAGGTAAAGCTATTCGAATTATGGGTGATGAGGATATTTCTCAGCTGCCTGTGTTTGAAGGCTCGAATGTGATTGGTAGTTTGTATGAAACGCAAATATTAAATCATTTGGTCGACGATTCCTCGGCGAAGGAACGCAAAGTGACGGAAGTGATGAGTAAACCATTTCCGGTTGTTTCCCGGGATATTCGCTTAACCCAAATCAGTAAAATGATGGATAAGAATACCCCGGCCGTCCTTATCAAAATGGATGATCATAATATGCAGATTTTAACGCGTAGCGATCTTATAAATGCAATTTCAAATACCAAAAACAAAGAATCTTAAAGGAGTATAACGGATGCAAGAAGAACAAGATGAAAATCAAATAGATATCGAATTAACCGAAGAAGAAGCTATTGG
>DATFMK010000390.1:0-4517 GCA_035267005.1 Balneolales bacterium | reverse complement strand
ACGGGTCGTACAGCAGCAAAAAGAGTTAGTTGCAGATATGCGTCAGCATAAATATGTGGATGTGATCAGTGATGATCCTAATATTCATCTAATAAGAGGCCGCGGACGCATGATTTCGGATCAATCCGTTGAAGTTGATGGAAAAATCTATAAAGGTGATCAAATTATGATCGCGACTGGTGCCGGACCTTTTGTCCCGGATGTTCCCGGTTTACGTGAAATAGATTATCTGACTAACGAGAGTGCGTACGAACTTGATGAAAAACCGGACCACCTTGTAGTTATTGGAGGACGATATGTCGGTCTGGAAAATGCCCAGTTATTTCGTCGGTTAGGGGTTAAAGTTACCATTTTACAGCGATCTGATCGTATTTTACCAACAGAAGATCAGGATATTACAACCGATTTGGCCAAATATCTTAAAGATGAGGGCATTGAAATTATAACCGGAGTTCATCTTAAGCGGGTTTATCCGGTTGGAGATGAGGTCATTCTGAAAATACAGCATAATGGTGAGGAACAAATTATTAAAGGTTCACATGTGATGGTGGCTACCGGCCGAAAAGGTAATACCAAATCTTTGAATCTTGATAAAGTTGGTATTCAAACAAATGAAAGGGGATATATTCCTGTTGATGAAACACTCCGTACCAATATCTCGAATGTTTTTGCGGTCGGAGATGTCACCGGTGAACAGCAATTTGTCTATACCGCCGCATATGAAGGGAATTTAGCTGCTGAAAACGCAATGACGAATGGTAAAAAGAAAAAAGATTACAGTGTGCTTCCCTGGGTAATTTTTACAGATCCACAATTAGCCGGAGTGGGAATGAATGAAAAAGAGGCACAAAAAGCCGGTATCGATTTTGAAGTCTCAAAATTATCACTCGAACAGGTCCCACGTGCTTTAGCTGCCCGGGATACCCGTGGTTTCATCAAATTATTGCGAAATAAAAAAGATGGTAAATTAATTGGAGCACGGATTCTTGCGCCCGAGGGATCGGAATTATTGATGGAACTTGCATTAGCGATGCGACACGGTATTACCGTTTCTGAACTGGCCTCCGAATTGCATCCATATCTGACATTGTCCGAAGCTATAAAATTGGCGGCACTTACCTTTGATAAAGATGTGAACCGACTTAGCTGTTGCGCTGTATAACAATGAGCAATGAGCAATGGAAAATTGTTGGTAGCTGGGGGTTAGTAGCTTAGTGTATGTCGAATCACAATCTGCTACCAACAACCAACATACATATTATTTTATTCCCAACTCTTTGGCTGTCCAGTAACCACTGTGATTGGATATTTGTTTACGGACTCCCTGAACGTCTTTTGCAGTTACTTGCCCGGCATTGTTTTTAGGCAGGGATCTCAAATAGGTCAAAATACCGGCAATTTGGGCATCGTTGTAGGAATTGCCGAAAGTTGGCATCATACTATTAAAGTTTCTTCCATTTACGGTTAGCGGACCTTCAAGACCATCAAGTACGATTTTTATCACGGTTTCCTTATTCCCGGCTACAATAGGTGAACCGTTTAAAGGTGGAAAAGCTCCGGCCATACCATTTGCATTTGATCCATGACAAGGGGCACAGGTATTCAAATAAAGCCTTTTCCCATCAATAACAGGTAAATCATTGTTTCCTGAAGCTGATGCCGTTGTACTATCGGGGATCGTTCCCGTAGCGCCAGCGCCAGGCTGAATATTCCCGAATCGGTTCTTCATTTGACCAAACATAGAAGCCATATCTGGATGACCTGACTGACTCATCATTTGCTGCATTTTGCCAAGATAAGACATCATATGGGCTCGCATTCCAGCTGAGTTTCCACCATTTCCCATCATTCCGTGGCCCATCATTCCAGCTCTCCCCATCATGCCACGGCCACGCATCATACCTCCACCATTTTGCATCATTTGACTATGACGAGCTTGCATGGAAGCCCATAATTGTCGCATTTGTTGATAGGTGCGACGAGCATCAGCCGAAATATTACTGCTTTCTTTATTAAAGACCGTGTCGATTTTTTGCATCTGCTGATTCAGCGTTGAAAAATAACCATTACCTGGTTGTGATGTTTTTTGAGTGGTTTTGTTTTGTGTTTGCCCACAAGCACTCAATAAAGGTAAGAGTCCGAATAAAATAAGAAGTGGGATTTTATATAAATTTTTCATGATTTGAATTTCTATGATGAATAGAATAGTGTAGCGTTATTGTATAAAGTAAGAAGACTCATAATTCCTAATCCAATAAAGATGATTAGATTAAGAAATATGAGCCAAAGAATGGATATTAACAGTGATGATGACAGCAACCACCGGTATGATTTCCGCTCAAATAATAATCCGGCTGAGCCTCGAATTTCTTTAAACAACCTTTGCAGCAGAAATAATACGTTTCTCCTTTATAATTCATCGATGGTGCACTTGATATATCCTGAATTGGCTTACCCATTACGGAACAAGCAATTGAATCAGAATTCATATATCACTCCTTTCTAAATGAAAAACAATCAATGATGATGTCCGTGATGGGACTCACTTTCATCATTTAGATATTTTTCCGGATCTTCGTCAAAAGCTTTTTTGCAACCGGCAGCACAGAAGTAATAGGTGTTATCATTATAACTTGATTTATATTCTGCCGATTTTTCTTCTACTTCCATTCCACATACGGGATCTAAAGCCATGATTAACCTCTCTATTTAGTTCATAATTTAAAAAAATCGATTTTACGTTATTAATATAGGCTACCCCCCTATAGTATGCAACTAAAAAATATTTAAGGTTCAGAAGAATAATTAAAAAGTATTCGAGGCATGAAATATCTTAATAAATTTTAAGGAAACATTAATCTTGATTTAAGGTTTTGCTGCTACCTTACTAACAGAAAGAATAATTACAGAGAAGGAGACATTTTGAAACTCGTGGAATTGATAAGAAAATTGATTTATGATTTATATGGATTGAATCATTCAAAGCGATTTATACCAATTCGTTATTGTTCAACAAAATCAGATATAAAAAAGGATCCGAAATAATAATGTTAAATGAACGAAATAATAGAAGTAAATCATGCATATGCCAGGATCATACGGAGGTTGGTGGATGTTTATTTGGCCTATAATATTTATCGCAATAATTGTATTCCTCTTTTATTGGTTAAATCAAAAAAATGCGGGTCAGTCACCATTCAAACAAGAAAATGCATTAGATATTCTGAAAAAGAGATATGCCAGGGGAGAAATAACTAAAGAAGAATTTGAGAGAATGAAGAAAGACCTACTTTGAGGTGTTAAACTCAACATGATGATGAACATTTGTTGGAATATAAACTTACTCATGTCCAGCAAATAAAATGAGGTGACTATAAAAAGTCACCTCATTTTATATTAATCCGGATTTGTGAAAATGACTGACCGAGAATCAAATAAAGAGACGCAGTTTGTAACAAATCGCTATAATCATTTTGCCCCCTTTTATAATATCATGGAAGGACCTTTGGAATATTTTTGGTACCGAAAGTGGCGAAAAGAATTATGGCGTTCCATTTCAGGGCACAAAATATTAGAAATGGGAGTTGGAACGGGGAAAAATATTATCTTTTATTCCGGTGATAAGGATATAACTGCAATTGATATTTCAGAAAATATGTTGAAACGTGCCAGGGCACAGGTGGAAAAACTCGATTACAATTGCTCGGATTTTATTGAGATGGATATTCAAAACATTACATTCCCGGATAACCTGTTTGACGCTGTGGTAGCCACATTCGTATTCTGTTCCGTACCTAATCCTGTTCTCGGGTTAAAAGAAGCACTCAGAGTTACCCGGCCTGATGTTAAATTAACGTGAGGTTTGGATAAGGATCGCAGAGTTGTAATAATTACATTGAGAATACGACCTGTGAAAATATAACCTATCTTGACGACGGACGACAGACCATCGACGACACAGAGCTGTTTTGATACATAAAACATGATTCCGATACCGAACTCACGTTAATTTATTATTAATCATAATCAAAAGAAAAACGTTTAACCCGGATTATTCACCAAGAAATTTTGTTGTGATCAAGGCGAAATTAAAAATGCGCATGAAACGTACAATGGTACCTTGATTAAGCATTTTTAAATTCAACGCAGAGCACGGCAACATTTCGCAGCTCTTTTTAGACTCCTCAAATTTGAGGAAAACTTTATTTTTTTACAAGATATTGTTTTTCCAATATTATGTGTATTCATTCTTGTAGCTTATGTGAATAATTCGGGTTAGTACTGTCAATTATTTGAGGAAGGTAATTTGTGGGTAAAACGACCCTGCGTTTAATGGGTGTTTTTGAATTGTAATTTAACAGACAAAACGAAAAACCCGAACGAAAATATGCAAGGGCTTAGCGAAAAACATCCCCTTGATGCGTTTGTTAGGCATTTTTTTTAAGATATATTAAAAATAGTTATTTGTCGTTTATAATAGTGACAAATGTCATTTAATATTGAAAGTTATGAGTGAA
>DATFMK010000389.1:0-2244 GCA_035267005.1 Balneolales bacterium | reverse complement strand
TTAAACCACCCAGAAAATGTTTGGTATGAGTTTCAAAACTCGTTATATTTATTTTCTCTCGACGCGGGTGATTAGCTCAGTTGGTTCAGAGCACCTGCCTTACAAGCAGGGGGTCATAGGTTCGAGTCCTATATCACCCACTCCAGAAAGCCTTTGAATAGCAATGTATTGTGCTGTTTGAGGGCTTTTTTGTTTTGTGCCTATCTAATGGGAAAATCGTTCTGGGACAGGTGAAATTGGTGATAGTATTAATTGAAAACTATTACATCCAGTTACTTCAGTTTTTATACATATTTAAAATAATGTCACAAAATATTGGAATCCTACATTTATTTTTATTAACTAAAAATCGTTAGTAGAAATTTTTTAGAAAAAGGTTTATGAGGGGCATGAAGATACGCATTCATCTATCACCGAATAAAGAAGCGGTTCCCTATAACTACGCTCATCGTTTATGCAGTGTATTTCATCATTGGCTTGGACCTAATAAAATACATGATGTAATGAGCCTATATTCTATAGGGTGGCTACAGGGAGGTCAATCTGCAGCAGGTTCACTGCATTTTCCACGAGGAGCCCGTTGGGAAATCGGAATCTGGCAGGATGAAATTGCTGAAAAACTAATTCAGGGTTTATTACTCAAACCTATGGTCCTATTTGGAATGCAAGTACGTAGAGTAGACCGTGTTGAAGAACCCGATTTTAGTAAAGGCCAATTCCTTTTTTGGGCCGGGAGTCCGGTAGTATTAAGAAAGGTGGAAGATGATTATAGTCGCACTTTTGTATGCTACGATAAACCGAATGAGTCTGCATCAATAATGACGCGTATTCTTCATAAAAAGATGAAAGAGGCGGGTATAAAAGAGCAAACAGCTAAAATGAAATTTGATGAACGGTTTGATAAGCCCAAGACTAAATTAATTGACATTAAAGGCATAAAAAACAGAGGCAGTATGTGCCCGGTAATAGTCGAGGGATCATCGGAAATATTAAAATTGGCCTGGACCGTTGGTGCAGGTGAATTAACAGGTTCTGGATTCGGAAGCCTGATTGCAAGGTAATCGTAACAGTCCGTAACGTGACGAAGGAAGAATGCTACTATTTAGATCATCATTTTAACAACTGATTTTAGACTACTTAAAAAATTCAAGGATCCAAAAGCATGACTCTTAATATAAAACAGGGAATATATTTAGCGGCACTTCTGCATGATATAGGTAAGTTTTGGCAAAGGGGCAGTAAATATGATGAAACCTTAAGTGTACAAACAAAGAATATGGAATCTGATTTATGTCCGGTGTGGAATAGTAGATATTCTCACAAGCATGTTTTGTGGACCAGTGAATTTTTTGAACAGTATACCAAATATATTCCCCAATCTTTTAATAGAGATGGCGAGTTAGAATCTATTGCCAATTTATCAGCAAAGCATCACAAAAAAGCAAGTGGGCAGACCGAGTGGGAGCGAATTATTTCGTATGCGGATCGTTTATCTTCCGGTCAGGATAGAAGACCGGATGAAATAGGTGTGGATACCAGTGGTAGTCAACAACGTTATGATTTCAAAAAGATTCCTCTTCAAAACATATTCGATAATTTATTTAAAGTTGAAGAATCAAATAAGCAATCATGGCATATCTTATCTCCTTTAACCACTAATGATGATATTTTTGCTAAAAAAAGCGATAAGTTGAGTCGCGATTTACAACCGGATTATGAAAATTTATGGAAGTCCTTTACTGATGAACTTCCGAATTTACCTCTTCATAATTTCAGCCAATATGTTTCAACGTTACTCCCGTTACTTGAAAAATATTGTTGGTGTATTCCCAGTTCCACAATAGATCAACCGGATGTTTCATTATTTGATCATTTAAAAACGACAGCAGCAATAGCAACTAGCTTATATGATTCTATTGAAACTCACGGTAGTCTTCCTTCCACTTACGATGGAATGAAAAATGAAAATAAAGACCGTTTCATATTGCTATCCGCTGATTTTTCCGGGATTCAAAAATTTATATATCAAATTACTTCAAAAGGAGCGGCAAAAACCCTAAAAGGGCGTTCGTTTTATTTGCAACTTATAATGGATATGATGATTACTCATATCCTGGAAGTTTTTGATGTAGAAAAAGCTCACATTCTTTTAGCCGGTGGAGGAGGATTTCGACTATTATTACCGAATAACGAGACTAAAATTAAAGAAATCGAAAACTTTATCGACGATGTCAATAAGCAAAT
>DATFMK010000388.1:0-2915 GCA_035267005.1 Balneolales bacterium | reverse complement strand
CTGATCATGGCACAGCTTTCGATATTGCCGGTACAAACAAAGCCAATAATAAATCGATGAATCAGGCGATTGAACTCGCTCTCAGATTAGCGATCAACCGTAAGAAAAATGCTTAAACGTGTCTCAAACTAATCCTGTTTTACGTACTGAAACTGATATTTACCAAAGCCTGGCATTGATATACGATGCGTTAATGCAGGATATTAATTATGAATACTGGTCTGATTTTATTGACGCCGTTATTCAAACGCACCATCCCGATGCTGAAACCGTGTTAGAACTGGCTTGCGGAACAGGATCTTTCGCCCTGTCACTTGATGAATTGGCTTGTTATGATATTATGGCGACCGATCAATCTGGAAAAATGATTGAGGTAGCCAAAAACAAGGCCAGTGCTATTCCTAACAACGTTTTTTTTCAGCAAATGGATTTCACTAATATTTCCATTACGGAGACTTTTGATATCGTTTTGATGTTGTTCGACAGTATTAATTATATGTTGAAGGATGACGATATCGTAAAAGTTTTTAATCAGGTTAAGCAACTTCTAAATCCGGTTGGTTTTTTTATTTTTGATTTCACCACACCTTCCAATTCAGAAAAAGCTGAAAAATTGCTAAATGAACAAGGAGTTTCAGAAAACGGTTATGAATTTGAACGTATTAGCCGTTATGATAAATCGGAAGGCATTCATTATAATGAATTTGTTATTGAAAAAATAAAAGAGGATCCAAATTCAGCTCCTGAACGATATCATGAACTGCACAAACAAAGAGTATATACATTGCCTCACATGATTGATATTATTGAAAAAAGTGAGTTGAAAATAGTGGCCAAATACGACGCCCTGGATATATTTGAAGCAGATGAAAATAGTGATCGCATCACAATGGTTTTAAGATGAGAAATGATAATGTTATAAAATTTCGAAACGTATCTGTTTCGTATGAAAATCGTCTTATTTTAGATGATATCAGTTTTGAGCTCGATACTGGAGAATTCACCTTCTTAATTGGTCACACCGGTGTAGGAAAAAGCTCATTTCTAAAATTAATCTATCGGGATGTGTTACCTGATTATGGAGATGTGCATGTGGCAGGTTATAATGTTCCCAGACTGAACCGTAGAAAAGTCCCTTATTTGCGACGTAAGCTCGGTATCGTATTTCAGGATTTTCAACTGCTTCCCGATCGAAATGTATACGAAAATGTAGCATTTGCTATGGAAGTAACGTCTGCCAAACGCCGTTTTATTAAACAACGGGTTCTCGAAGTGTTATCTATGGTTGGACTCAGTCATAAAAGGATGAATATGCCGGATGATTTATCCGGTGGTGAGCAACAGCGTGTAGTAATAGCGCGTGCCCTGGTAAACGAACCACGTATCATGCTTGCCGACGAACCAACCGGTAACCTCGATCCGGAGGCATCCACTTCTATCATGGAATTATTCCAAAAAATTAATGATCAGGGAATGGCGGTTTTGATGGTTACCCATAATTATGATATGGTTAAAAAATTTCAGCATCGGACTTTAAAACTTGAAGACGGCAAATTACAAGAAATTGAACCTATGCTGCTTTAGATTTTTGAACAAAACATTCAACACATTTGTTTATCTCATTTTCATGAATTTTAAGTAAAAAATCACTAACCTTAAACCGTTATCTTTTACTTATATATTTTATTTCCGGATCAAATTAACAGTTAAATCGTGACCTTAATATTACTACTTTTTTTTAATCTATTCATTGCACCACATATTCAGCCAAAATCGGTTGACGCTCCGCCTGTCATTAAAAATCTTATTCGTTACTATCAACAATCAAATACTCTAAAACATGGTCAGTGGAGTATATATGCTGAATATGTAGATACGGGCAAACCCATTATATCATACCACAGTACGGAGTCGCTTGCACCCGGTTCGGGCTTGAAGGTTTTTACCACTTCCATTGCGTTAAACGAACTTGGTCCGAATTACCGGTATAAAACACGATTGTACTACGATGGCGCTTTAAGTCAGGATAGTGTCTTACACGGTAATATATATATCGAGGGCGGAGGTGATCCGACTTTGGGATCAAATATGGTACACGGATCTTTACCTCTCGACAGCCTTATGGAATCCTGGACCTTGGCTCTAAAAAAAGCGGGAATCAGCAAAATTGACGGAGCTGTAATTGCTGATAATACGTTATTCGATTCTCAAACCGTTCCTAACTATTGGGAATATATGGATATCGGAAATTATTATGGTGCCGGTGTTAATGCGTTATCCATTCATAACAACTTATATAAATTGTATTTTAAACCGGGTAAGAAGCAAGGAGATAAAGCCGAGATAATTGGCATGAAGCCTAAAATACCGGGTCTGCACTTCACTAATTATATGAAAACAGGATTTCCCGGATCCGGTGATCAGGGTTATATCTATTGCGCTCCCAGGCAAATGAATGCTGTTGCGAGAGGTACCGTGCCAGCCGGCGTTCCTGAATTTTCTATCAAAGGGTCCATTCCTGACCCGGCGCTGTTCGCCGCTCAATATTTCACTCATTGGTTGAAGAAAAATGGTTTAGAGGTTACCGGAAAAAGCAACCTTTTACTCAAGAGCCGATCTTACAAATCTGCAACTTTGATAACAACGACCTACTCTCCTACTCTCAAGGATATCGTTTATATGACTAATAAAAAAAGCGACAATCTTTATGCGGAAACCTTATTGAAAACACTTGCATTACAACGAACACTATATTCTACGACGAAGAGCGGAACGAAATACATTCTTAAATATCTAAAAAGACATCATATTACAACAAACGGACTGATTTTATATGATGGTTGTGGATTATCTCGAACCGATGCCATTACAACAAAAGCCATGGTACAATTGCTTCGATTTATGACCAAACAATC
>DATFMK010000387.1:0-2396 GCA_035267005.1 Balneolales bacterium | reverse complement strand
AAGCTCTCTTTCTAATTCTCACTTCAAATTTGTTTCCATCGTAAACCACCCTGCCCGGCATATCAATGAACTTTCTGAAGATAGTTGGTGCGAGATTTGCTTCAAAACGTCTTAAGTCCTGTGCAAAGCGATGGTACAGAGTGTCTGCTATCAATGTCCATAAAATATCAAAATGGATGCGAATCATAATCGGCGAAGAAAGGGCGTTTAAATTAAAAAATGCAACTAATTCCGCAAGCTTGTTTTCTACATGCCATCGTTTGGCATAGACTTCCAAGATATCCTTCATCGGCAAGTCCTTGTTGTTGGTTATGATAAATGTGGGGTTGCTTCGGCCATGATCCTTTACCACAATTTGACGGAATGTGTTGCTACAGTCCTTTAGTTTAACCTCACTTTCATGGACAGACACATTTTTGTATTTGCGTTTCGGGATTGATATATGAATTCTATCCCACTCATTTGGTGGAAGATCCAATGTGTCCTTTATTAGCTTGGCATATCTTTTTCGAAGAGTTATGAATTTTGTTTTACCATCTTCAAGCTCATCAAGAACTCTGTAAGCAGTAAACTTACAATCAAAAACAAGCGTTTCATTAAGCCCACCATTTATGCTTTTCCAGTAAGTCACAAACTTCTTAACTTCATCTGCTTCTTCATTACGCAGTATGTCTGCTCTGGTATATAAGATCGTATTGCTCTGACTGTCCTGAGCAAAGATGGTATTTGCCCCTTTCATTGTTTTGCCTCTTGCGCCGCACCAGACTTTTTCCATCTCTGACTCATCGCCATAGTGTGGAATCGAATGAAAATCAAGATTGATATAATCACTACCGTATAAGTTAGGATACTTCTTTCTCAAACCGGTAATGACCTTGCTCTGCAAATTCATTACTTGTGATTCTGAACATCGGCAAGAATATGTATTCATATAAGTCGGCTTAGGGAGCACATTTAAGCCAGCAAAGATCCCAAGGCCCGGTTCCCTGTCATAGGTGCCAATATGGCTCAGCCTTTTGCGGCCCATCAATTTCAAGAGCAACATGGAAAGGCATGCCTGTGTTGAGCCGATATCGCTTGAATGGGGCATTTCGCATTCTTTTACAACCTCTACTATTCCTGATTCCAAAATGTAAGGGATGAAAAAGAAACAACCTGCGACGGGACAATCAATATTAAAAGGTTCGAGTTCTGTAAAATCGAGATGTTCTGATCGATCTGGTATGATTTTATTTTTTGTGGTTATGCCTCGTTCTTTATTGGTTCTGCGTTTCAGTTTTCCAAAGCCTGCATCTTTAAGGATACGCTCAACTGTTCGTGAAGAAATACTGATGGTATCTTCGGCAAGACGATCTTGAATATCAGGAGCAGATAGTCTCATTTTCCTATACTCAATGATTTTGTCTTGCACGTCAGGATTTGTCCGCTTTTTCTTGGGTCCTTTTTTAACGGTCGGAAAGAGTTCAATCTTCCCTGCCTTGGCATCTCTGAGCATGGAATAGATAGTGCTGGCCTTGTATCCGTATCGCTTCGCCGCGTCTTCCATTGACTCTCCGTCAATAGCGATAGCTCGGATTGCCTCATACTGTTTCTGTCTTGGAGAGACAGGTCTTTTGAAATAGTCACTCAGGTCGACCTCGGCGCCCATTAGGGTTTTATTATGACGCTTAATCATCTGTGACTCCAATGCTATATCATGTTCAAGAATGGTAGAATTGCTCAAATAGCCAGTGTTTTAGGGTCTAAATGGTCAACAATTCACAATAATAGCTTTCTTTAGCATAACTTTAATCGTCATGCAAGGATTTTATTCGACAAAAAGACACCCTAAAAAAACAATTATTGAGCTGCAAGCATTAGAGGTAGGAATCTAAAGGATCTGTAGGGGAGAAAAATCAACTATGGCACGTAATGGCTGTGCAATCAATAGGTTACATGATATAGGCAGGCTCCGTCATGTCGACCATGGGTGAAAAAAAAGATCGGTCGAGATCGGTTTTGCTACCCAAAAAATGGGGGACCATTGTGTCGCTTTAACCGTCTGTGATAATCAGTGTTCAAGAATCATTTATATCTCCAATAAATTTAGGTACACGCTCATAATTCATTTTTTGGCTCGGTTTGCATAGAGACACGATAAAATCTTTCCCTAAAAAACGAGATGCGGCACATTCTAAATCGAAAACGCAAACAGTTTTAGTACCTCTGCTTCTTGCGTTAGCGCTAAAAGAATTAATAGATCAATTTCTCTACCTGTAGCAATTACATCTTCTATAATACATATTTTTTTCTTTTGTAAATGAAATAAACTATCTGCTCTGAGTGGAGAAAATTTCGGATAAGGGAATAGCCTATCAATGATAACTAACTGCTTGTCTTCAAATATCCTATTTACT
>DATFMK010000386.1:0-11485 GCA_035267005.1 Balneolales bacterium | reverse complement strand
ATTTTTATCATTTATTGAATATTATATCTTCTTATTTATGTAATGATTATAAATGAAACATTCTTGAAATAATTAATTGTTATGATTCCCGAACTAAAAAAATATTACGACGAAGCCCATACAGAGATGGATGATGCATATCAATATCTGAAAAGAGAGTTATCGCATATCCGGGCAGGTAAAGCTACACCAAATCTTCTCGACGGTATCAAAGTCGATTATTATGGTACGCAAACACCATTAAATCAACTTGCAGGTGTTTCAGCACCGGAAGCACGTTTACTGGTCGTTCAACCTTACGATAAAGGTGCTATTGAATCAATCGAAAAAGCCATTATGGCATCCGGACTGGGATTAAATCCCAATAATGACGGTGTGGTTATACGTATTCCGTTGCCTATTTTATCGGAAGAAAGACGTAAGGATCTGGTAAAATTATCTCACGAAATTGCTGAAAACGCCCGTATTAGTATCCGAAATGCACGACGTGATGCCAATGACCATATAAAACAAGCCGTTAAAGAAGAATCTCTGCCGGAGGATTCAAAATTTGAAGCGGAGGAGGAAATACAGTCATTGACCGATCAGTACACTGAGAAAATTGAAAGTGCACTGAAAAAGAAGGAAGAAGAAATCATGACTGTTTAAGTTCTTTACTGGAAACTATTTTATTATCCCTTTAAGAATATAGATACGCTTAATGTATCTTGCAGAACTCGAATTACATGGCTTTAAAAGCTTTGCCAATAAGACCAAGATCAAGTTTGATAGTGGTATAACGGCAATAGTAGGACCCAATGGATGTGGAAAATCGAATATTGTGGATTCAATCCGTTGGGTATTGGGAGAACAACGTCCGTCTTTATTGCGTTCGTCGGCCATGTCTAATGTCATTTTCAACGGTACAGCTCAGAAAAAAGCGCTGGGTATGGCCGAGGTATCGGTAACCATCGAAAACAACAAGGGTATTCTCCCGAGTGAATTCCGTGATGTGACGATTACGCGCCGTCTCTTTCGTTCAGGAGAAAGTGAATATTTACTTAATAACACCCCTTGTCGGTTAAAGGACATTATTGAGCTGTTCATGGATACCGGGATGGGTTCGAACGCCTATTCGGTGATTGAGTTGAAGATGGTTGAAGAAATCCTGAATGATAAGAATAATGACCGTCGAAAGCTCTTTGAGGAAGCCGCCGGAGTGACCAAGTATAAAGAGAAACGAAAACAGACCTTTCGTAAGCTGGAAGAGACTAAGGAAGATCTGCAGCGTGTGGAAGACATCCTCGTGGAAATCCGGAAAAATACCCGTTCTTTACAAATTCAGGCTTCTAAAGCCCGTCGTGCCAAGGAATATAAAGAAGAGCTGCATCATCTCGATCTGGCCCTGGCACGGTACGAATACGATAATATTCAGAAGGAACTCAAGCCTCTGATGGAACGTATCGTCAATGCTGAAAATGAAAAAGAACAGTCAAATCGCGACTTTGAACAATTGGAACGTCAGGAAAATGCGGCAAGGGAATCCTTAAAAGTAAAAGAACATCGGTTGGCGCAAGCTCAGCAACAGGCACAGCAGTTGCAAAACACAATTCGCGAGACGGATACGACCATAAAAATAACCGGCGAAAAGATTGTTAATGAGCAAAACACTATCCGGCAGTATGAGCAGGATATCTATCAGTCGGAAGAGGAAATTAACGAGCTTCGTAAAAGTATTAAGTCCGGCGAAAAGCGTTTAAAAGAGAAGGAAGAAGAACGCAATGATATCGCCAAAGATCTGGAAATCGCCAAAGAAACGTTCGAAGATGTCGATTATGAACTCCGGGAAGCCCGCCAAAAGCTGGATACCATAACCGAACAATATAATCAGGCCAATCGGGATCTTAATGAAATACAAACAAAAAAGGTCCGTATAGAATCACGTCTTGAGAATAGTGATGAAGATCTGGAACGAATCGATAAGCAGATCAATAATATCCTCAGTGATATCGAAAGGCTCTCGGAAGATGAGCAAAAACTGAATCGAAAAGTTGAACAGGCTTATACAGAATTAGAGCACGCGGAGAATCAGCTGGAAAATGGTCGTAACCAAAGAGAACGGCTTTCTCTGGAACAAAATGATCTGAAAGACAAATTGCGGTCCGAACAAAGTCGCCTGGATGCGGCTGAATCGGAAATCGTTCTGCTTCAGAATATTGCCAATTCACACGAAGCATTTCCGGCGAGTGTTCAATATTTATTGGAACAAAAAAATCAATTCTCCCATATAGCCGTTCTTTCGGATATCTTTTCTACGGAAGAAAAATACGCAGTAGCTCTGGAATCGGTATTGGGCGGTGCCTTGAATTATTTGGTTGTCGAGACGGTGTCTGATGCTCAAAAAGCTATTGAACTTCTCAAAAAGAACGATAAAGGAAAGGCTACCGTTATCCCGCTCGAACTTCTTACCGATCAATATCAGGTTGATTCCGGTTCATTGTATGAATATGTGAAGGGTGATGATCGTTACCAAAATCTCAAAAAGCTTCTGCTCGGACAGGTAAATGTAGTCGGAAATATGGATGAAGGACTTGCGCACAGCAAACAACATCCATCGGCCACAGCAGTCACATTGACCGGAGATGTGATCACTTCCCAACATTTTTTGAGAAGTGGAAGTGCTAACGAAAATGTCGGAATCCGGGTCGGACTAAAAGATAAAATCGAGAAGCTGGAACGTAAGGCGATTGTCATTGAAGATGACATCGAGGTGATCAAGCAGAAAATACAGGCAAACGAGCAACAGTATCAACAGTTCTCACTGGCGAAATTACAAACACGGACTAAAGAGACCGAACAGCTGGTCAGGAAGCTGGAGTCGCAGCTTAGCTCGTTTAATGCCCGTAAGGCCGTTTATGAGAAGAATGTGAACGAACTAAGGGAACGGAAAGAAAAGCTGCAGTCCGACCAAAAACAATCCGGGGCTGATCTGAAGTTACTCGATCCCGAAATTGATGAATTGAATAAAAATCTGAAGACGTTACTCACGCAGCAGTTGGAGCAAAAAAACGATCTTCAGAAAATTGAGCAGAGCCGGAGCCGTTCTCAAAACCGTTATAATGATATCAAGCTCAAACATCAGCATTCAGAAAACGAGGTGTTGAATATCAAAAAGGATATTGAGCGGGCGGAACAGGGTATCAAAACCATTAAAGAGCGATTGACACAACGTTCGGAAAATGCCAGGCGGAGTAAAGACCGGATTATCGGTCATCGTAATCTCATCGAAGAAGCCGAAGCGGAACTCGAAGAATTACAAAGTAAAAAAGTTCAGATGGATGAAGCGCTGAATGATGCCGACACGGCGTGTGCCAAAGAACGAGGTCGCATCAATCAGATCGAGGAAGAACTGAAAGATAAGCGCCGGAAACGGGAAGTGAACATGGAACTTCTGCATCATCTGAATATGGCGAAGACGCAGTTCGATATGCAGTCAAAAAATATATCGGATCATGTTTGGGAAGATTACGGCATCCTGATGGATAAAATTACCCATTCGTTTGATGAAGATACCGATCCCAAAGAAGCTAAAGAACGTATTTCCAGTTTAAAGCAGAAATTAAAGAATATCGGGGAAGTCAATCCTTTGGCGATTGAAGAATACGAGAAAGAAAAAGAACGGCTCGATTTCTACGAGCAACAGATTGAAGATTTGATCGAAGCCGAACAAAAGCTTCGTGATACCATACGGGAGATCAATGAAACCGCACAGGAGCGATTTAATTCCACTTTTGAAAAAGTCAGGGTAAACTTTATTTCCGTTTTCAATACCCTTTTTGATGAGAATGATCATTGCGATTTAATTCTGGAAGAAAACGAAGATGATCCGCTCGAATCAAAAGTAGAGATTATCGCAAATCCAAGAGGGAAAAGGCCGAGTAATATCAGTCAGTTGTCGGGAGGAGAAAAAACGCTTACGGCCATCGCGCTATTATTCGCGATCTACCTTGTGAAACCTTCCCCTTTCTGTATTCTCGATGAGGTAGATGCCCCGCTCGATGATGCCAACATCGATCGTTTTGCAAAAATACTGCGGAGATTCAGTAAGGATACTCAGTTCCTCGTCATCACCCATAACAAGCAAACTATGGAAAAAGCCGAAATGATGTACGGCGTAACCATGCCACAAATCGGGGTAAGTCAATTAGTAGGCGTTCGTATGGACAATCTGCCGGTTTGACAACCGTTTTATTAAAAAGTGATAGAGCGATTGAGTTATTAGGAATAATGAGTTTTATGTCATTTAAATTACTCGGATTATTCACTAAGAAATTTTGTCGTGTCCCGGAAGCTTTCGGGATAGCAATGCGCATGAAAGGCACTCTGGTGCTTTGATTAAGCATTTTCAATTTCAACGCAGAGTACGGCCAAATTTCGCAACTCTTTTTAACTTCCTCAAAATCGAGCACTGGTTCATTTTATATAAGTACAAGAATTAACAATATGATATATATTACTTTTTATTGGTTACGTGAATAATTCGGGTTAGTAACTGTGTGCTCTGTGGTTAAGATTTATTAAATATAAGAAGGCTATGCGAAACCGTTCTTTTGCCCGATATCTGCATGTTCACGACTTAGAAATCCTTGCATCCCGAAAGGATTCGGGATGCTGCGGTTCCGAAGTCACTCAGGCTTTGATCTTGAACAAAATCCCTGGTTTTGGAAAGCCTTCTATCATTGTTTCCTGTAAAAATATTCCGTTTCCATCTCAACCTTCTTATATTTCAACTCTGAAAATTTGTTGATTAAATACTATTCCGTGTATGGCAAAGAAATTCGATATCCCTGAATTATATAAATCTCCTATCATTCGCAGCATCAAGAAGTCGCAGCAAATTCTCGATCCGCGTAAGAAAGATTTAACGCCCAGCGTACTCGATTTCGGACCGGTGCGTTTTCTTGTTCCACGTCATTTTGGCTTTTGTTATGGTGTCCAAAACGCCATTGATATTGCTTATCGGACTATTGAAGAACATCCTGATAAGAATATTTATTTACTAAGCGAGATGATCCATAATCCCAATGTAAATGCCGATCTCGCCAAAAAGGGCGTTCGATTTTTGTTTAATACGGATGGATCGAACCGAATCCCATTGGATCAGCTCAAACCAGATGATATCGTGATTGTTCCGGCTTTTGGAACAACACTTGAGATACAATCAGAGCTGGAAGGGATGGGCATTGATCCGTACACGTACGACACCACTTGTCCCTTTGTGGAGAAAGTGTGGAAACGGGGTAAACGATTGGGAGAAAAAGGATATGCTATAATTGTTCATGGGAAAAACCGGCACGAAGAAACCAGAGCTACTTTTTCACATAGTGCTAAAATCGCCCCCACTGTCGTGGTGTTAAATGTAGAAGAAGCCCGCATTTTGGCAGATATCATGCTCGGAAAACGATCGATGAAAGAATTCGAAACCTATTTTGGTCACAAGAGCACAACCGGATTTGATCCGCGTACGGATATGCAACGTTTTGGGGTCATTAATCAAACCACGATGCTGGCGACAGAGACTAAGGAAGTGATGGGGATTCTAAAATCGGCGGCAGCAGAAAAATACGGCGAAAATGAAATTATTGATCACTTTGCGGATACTTCCGATACTCTCTGTTACGCCACTAATGAAAATCAGTCGGCTACCCGGGCTTTAATGGAAAAAGAAGCAGATTTGGCTTTGGTCGTGGGGGGGTATAATTCATCAAACACCATGCATATCGTTGAATTGCTGGAGCAGGTTTTTGATACTTATCATGTCAGGGATGCCCGGGAACTTACATCCTCAACGGAAATTCATCATTTCAATCAATGGGAACATGCTGTAAAAGACACAAAAAACTGGCTGCCGGATGCCCAACCAATAACCATCGCAGTAACATCAGGTGCATCGTGTCCGGATATTCTTGTTGATGAAGTCATATTAAAAATCGTATCTTTTTTCGAGGGCCCCCGTAGTATTGAAGAAGCTATGAAACCATTCAGGGAAACGGTGTAATCCTGCCGTAATCGTTAACCCGAATTATTCACGTAACCAATATAAAGTAATACATATCATATTGTAAATAAAGTAACTTATAAAAGATAAACCGATCCTCGATTTTGAGGACGCTAAAAAAAGCTGCGAAATTTGGCCGTGCTCTGCGTTGAATTTAAAAATGTGCATGAAACGTACCAGTGTACGTTTCATGCACATTTTTAATCCCGAAAGCTTTCGAGACACGACAAAATTTCTTGGTGAATAATCCGGGTTAACCCGTCAGCGGGATCGAGAAATATCGCTCATGCCTGTGGCATTTGACTGGGGTGAACTTTCTGTCCCTGGGTTTAAAAAACCGTGGCAACAAGATAGAGTCATGTCTAACGGTATTTGGGTTTTGTCTTCAACCTGATATAACTACTCATTTCGGATAAAAAAACATTAGAATGACACAGATGAAGGGATTTTGCATTTTTTTGTTATCCGAGCTTCACGTTGTTCAGGTTATCAGATGCAAGAAAATACTTTTTGACAGTCTGTGGATTAACTCTTATTCAAACAAAGCGATAATATCATCCCGCTTGAGTTGTTTGAAGATGCCAGATTCGGCAACGACCAATTTTTGGGCCAGACTGCGTTTACGTTCCTGTAATTTCAGAATCTTTTCTTCCACCGTATCGGGACAGACGAAGCGGTAAACAAAAACATGTTCTGTCTGCCCAATGCGATGAGTGCGGTCCATAGCTTGTCGTTCCGCTGCAGGGTTCCACCATGGATCCATCAGAAAAACATAATCGGCTCCGGTCAGATTCAACCCTTCTCCACCGGCTTTCAGGCTGATAAGAAATAAACTTTTCGACAAATCTGATTGAAAACGATCAACTCGTTCCTGCCGGTTCCGGGTTTGTCCGTCCAGGTATTCATATTCCCATCCCCGGTTAATAACCTCCTTCTCTATCTGTCGCAAAAAACCTACAAATTGAGAAAAAACGAGCGCCCGGTGTCCTTCTTTTATCAATTCATCTGCCAGTTCCGTGAAACGTTTAATTTTAGCGGAGGTTCCAGTTTCCCCTTTAATAAGACGTGGCGAGCAGCAAATCTGACGCAATCGGGTCAATCCTTCAAGTACAACAAATTGAGATTCACGTATTCCTTCAGCATCAATAGCCTTATTCACCATTTGATAGTAAATTTGGCGATATTTTTCGTAGACATGTTGCTGGTAGAGATCCATTGGACAATCAATCTGGGAAGTTTCCAACGGTGGTAATTCACTGGCCACCTTTCGTTTGGTTCGGCGCAGTATGAATGGTGCCACCATCTTATGAAGCATTTCTTCGGCAGTTTGATCATTATACTGTTCAAGTGGCTTCACCCATTGTTCTCTGAAATTCTTTTGTCCGCCGAGCAGCCCCGGATTTATAAATTCGAACTGCGACCACAAATCCATCGTTGTATTCTGTATGGGCGTTCCGGTCAGACATAACCGATTACTACCATTAAGCCGCCGAATTGCCTGGAAAGTTTTACTGGATGGATTACGGATGGTGTGAGATTCATCCAGGATGATATAATCGAACTTCTTGTCTGCTAAAAAATTATAATCGTTTCGCAACGTGCCGTAAGTCGTTATGCTGATGTCAGCTTCAGGCCAGTCATCCGATGATCGGACCCGATCCTTATCGTGGTGAATATATACTGAATAGTCCGGAATAAACCGGTTAGCTTCCATTTGCCAATTATGAATAACAGAGCGTGGGGCAATTACCAGGGTGTTCGTCTTCTTTCCAGATAGTTCCTGCAATTTTCTGAGCAGAGCCAGCACCTGAACGGTCTTTCCTAATCCCATATCATCCGCCAAAATTCCACCGATATCATATTCATGAAGGAAACACAGCCATGAGAGACCAGCGAGTTGATACGGACGCAATTTGCCATTAAATTTTTGGGGTGCTTTTACAGGTTTGATATTGTTGAATTCTCTAAATTTTTTTACATATTCTTTGAAATTTACATCCGTTTCAAAATCGTCGACCATATCGCCGAGCTCTTCAATAGCGGATGCGGCGATTTTAGGGATCCGTTTTTTCTTATCATTGGCCGGGATGAGATGCAGGATTTTTTTTATACGGTCAAGCCAGTAATCAGGGATTTCTCCGGTACTTCCATCTATCAGTCGAACATATTTTTTTCCGATCAACACCCGGTGTATGTCATTCATATCAATAGACATCTCTCCGAAGGACATACTTCCTTGCAGCTCAAACCATTGCTGTGCGCTTATGACCGATAAAGAACTTGATGTTAACTTACGTGGCGGATGGTATTGTTTTAACTGTTGTTGTCCGAAGATTTCATATCCGTCTTCAGCTAATTCGGGAAGTGATTCAACGACCCATTCCAGGGCAGAATCTTTGGGAGTGAATGTACGATATTGAGCGGTTGATTCGAGTCCGGTTTCTTTGAGTTGGTTGATGAAATGTTCCTCTAGCGCCATGTTCCGTTCGACAGACCAAAGCCGGGGTTCATTAGTCGAATCATTTGTTTCTTTGGCCGAAACAATAAACCGGGTACGGGAGTCTTCGTACCGGATTTCATAATCATCGTAGGCAACTCGTAATTCTATCAGAAGATTATGGGAAGTTTCACTCAGATATAGGCGTGGGACAGGAGAGACTTCTTTCTGCTGAATGAAATCATCCGCGAGATGAACAGGGATACCAATATCCTGAATTTTCGGAAGTACTTCCTGAAAAAAAGACTGGGTCTCTTCTGTCGGGATACGAGTTGTTCTACCCGGTGCATTTAAGAAAAACTTGATCGCCTGATCGGTTCCGTTCAGACGGGCCAGGGTGTTCCCACTAATCACCCAACAGGGATCCGTACAAATGAACATTACCTCATTAGGGTCTTTTACAGTTCCATTTCCATTCAAACAAAAAGTAAGATACAAATCCGATTCTGAATCCAAATCAGAATTAACGTCGTCGTTATCTGTATGTTGATGATCCAAGTGTTCAATAGTTGTAGACAGGGTAAACGGAGTCTCCTGAAAGTTAATTTTTCGGAGTTGTTGGTTGCCATATTTAAGGTAGACATTGTGGTCATCGAGAAGTTCCAGGACATCTCCAAACGAATAATCTTGTTGTCTCTCGTCATAACTTAAAAACTCAGGCATATAAATTTTCCGCAAGTATGAGATGATCAAACGATCTCTTGGATCAGAAGGTTTAAGTTTTTGCCAGGGATTATTCCATTGCGAAAAATATTTAAGTTGTCTAACGAATGGATAGAGTTTTTTGGGATACAGATCCCAATGTCCCTGTTCAAATACCAGGAGATAATCAAGCCTACTGTTATTGTTTGGTTTGAATAACGATTTCGTCGGATCAAGGTTATATAAAAGTTGCCTGTATTTTTGCTTCCCATGACCTGTCTTTTCGAAACGCATCAGACGTTGTTGTTCGGCCAGCGCGATAATAGCAGCGATCACATGTTTACACCGGTTCATGTCATATCCCCAATGTCCAAACGAGGGACAGGTACAATGGATGCTGGGGTTGGTCTCCAGGTTCAATGTAACCAAGTATTGTGATGACCCATTTATCTTTATTTCATAACACTGCTTTTTCTCATCAAGTTGTTTAATATTGCTGACACGGCCATTCTGGAAATAGTCGATTCCCCGTTTAAGTAATTTTCTTTCTGAAAATAAAATATTAGACAGGATATCCTCTAATCTGGGATGGACGCCGGCGTAAGGATTCTGTTCCGGATTGCGTGGGAGGGAAGCATCCATGTAATCGAAAGGGAGTCCATAAAGTAAATAGAGGATTTCTTTGCTGCGCTTTTTCCCAATTCCCTGGAGGCTTCCGATTTCAGATTTGTCGAGTTCAAACAAATCTTCCAGGCATTTGATGTTGGCTTGATACAAAGCGTTTACCGTTGGCAAAGATAATTTTAAGAAAACCGGATCGAGTTCAAAGTAATTATATCTGTACATATAAAAACCGTTTTATCTAATGATAGAAGACTTTTGAAAACCGCTCTTTTGCCCAATCCCTGTATTTTCACGACTTCAAAATCATCGAATCGAATAAATATGCTGCGGTTTCGAAGTCGCTCAGACTTTGATATTGAACAAAAGCCCTGGTTTTGCAAAGCCCTCTGATATGAGGTTTATTCCAAAAATTTAGAATAAATAGGTATGGTTATGAATGCTCAATAATAAATAAGAATAATTAATTATTAAAGGAAGACTATTCAAAAACGTTCTTTTTCCCAATAGCTACATTTTCGCAATTTCGAAATCCTCGAATACGGCAAATATGTTGTGGTTTAGAAGTCGCTTAGGCTTTGATATTAAACGAAATCCCTGGTTTTAAAAAGCCTTTTAAAAAGAAAATATCGTTGCATGATTTTACTTTATAATAATTAGGGAATCATGAAATTTAGGTGAATGAATTTGTTATTATAGTCGATTTCCATGTCCTCATTTACATCGATTAATCGATAGGTTTCAATGAATTATAGGCATCGAAAGTAAATTCAAAACCTACCACCAGAAATCACGTTATAATAGGCCACTTTCCTGGGCTGGTACGATCGTAGTTTAATATGTAAAGTATCGGATTCCTTTGAGATATATGGTGTTACGAAGCCAGTCGTATCTCGAACAATATCCTGATAAGGTACATAAGCCGTAAAAGGAATCCTGTTCTTAGCTTTCGTATACTCATCCAAAGGAACGTCGTATTTAATAGTAATAAGCGAAGGGCTGTAAGTGACATCTCGTCCCTGTGGAATGTTTTTAGTCTGTATAGGAATCTTGACTTCTCCCTCCGTAAATTCGCTGATCTTAGCCCGATAACGTACTTTATTAAAACTAAGATTTAAGATACTAATAGGCTTCTCTAAAGTTACAATCCGGTCAATATTTTTACTCGCATCTTTAATAGTCTCAGCCTTTGTTTCCCATTCTTCGATGTTATCCACAATAGATTTCGCACCGGTTACGGTTACACTATCCGGAGTCAATTTGGGAGAATCGATTAAATCGAATTGAGGTTTGGTTTCCAATTCGATATTTGAGACAATTGGAACTTTACGGTGTACTTTTTTATCCGTATGAATCATTAAAACCGAGGGTTGCACTTTTAAAACGGTGATGCCTGGAAATGTATTCATTTGTTCCCGAACGATATCGTACAAATTCAAACGGTTTTTACGCGGATTGATGTGAACCGGCGGCGGATTATGATAAATGTTGATCAGTTTCCAGCCCTCACCATTGAAGTTAACGGTTACATATTTGGGTAACGGAGCGGTAAGCGCACGTTGAACCGGAAGCTGTTCGGCAACGAGTGGAATCTTAACAGATAAATTAAAGGTCCTTCCCAGGTTAACCAACAGCCAAAGGATAAGGGCGATAATATATGCAAAGACGGCTACTGTGATTTTTTCGCG
>DATFMK010000385.1:0-16041 GCA_035267005.1 Balneolales bacterium | reverse complement strand
TTATTCAGAATAAATAATATTTAATTAACGTGAATTCGACATAATTTTCTACTTATTTTGTTTCCTATCCACGATTGGAAGATCTCTCACCCAAAAAGCGGGTTCGAGATGACGCCTTTGTTTGATATTTGTTCATCATCTACATCATCTACGTCCATTCGCGTCATTTCGAACGGAGAGAGAAATCTTCAAAGGTTCCTATTCATTCCAAAACGCTGTTTTAAATATTATTTTATCTCGAACTCACGATAATTACTATCAGAGCATTTCTCTGTCGTCGGTGGTCGGTGGTCGGTGGTCATTGAATAATCTAATTTAACGGCTACTTTTATTAGGTAGATAGAATATAAGTTTAAACGAACCTAACGTTAAATATTTTCGTTGTAGGGACGTTGCATGCAACGTCCCTACCGATTTTAAAGGCAATCACATCTCTAATCTCATTTTGCTTTTAAAGAATCTGCTGCGGCCCGTTCTCTTTCTCGTTTGATACGATACTGTTTCCGCAGCCAGCGTCGCCACCTTTCACTTTGCCTTTTGTGCTTGGCTAATGTTCTTGCAAAAGCATGTTCCCCATTGGGTTGGGCAACCATATACATATAATCATTGCTATCTGGATATAAAGCCGCTTTTATAGAACTCAGACTTGGATTCGTAATCGGTTCCGGTGGCAAGCCCTTATTGATATATGTATTATAAGGACTTTTAATTCTGTAATCTTTGTATAATAATCGGCGTCTCTCACCAATAATATAATTTATTGTAGGATCGGCTTGTAAAGGCCAGCCTTTTTTTAATCGATTCCAATATAATCCACTGATGACCGGTTTTTCTGAATCGACTTTGGCCTCCCATTCGACAATTGAGGCAAGTGTTAGTATTTGATCGACCGATTTGTTGAGTTTCGTAAAACGATCTTTGTATTTATCGACTACCAGACGATGAAACTCATGCAGCATTTTACCAAGAAATTCCTTTGGAGACATATTCCAATAAAAAAGATAGGTATCGGGCAACATTCGGCCATAAATGTCCTTTTTATTAGCTCCTAAACTTGCCAATACTGAGCTATCAGCCATCGTTTTTTCCAATGAATCCGCACTAAATAAAAAATGTCCGGCAACTTCTTTAACAAAATGCTTTTTAGTCTGTCCCGGTAATATCGTTACCCTAATAGGACTCTGAATGCCCATTGCCAGTCTTTTTAAAAATGAGTTATATGAATAATCATGATTGATAACATATCTGCCCTGTTTGAATTTTCGCCATCCGAGCAAATGGCTTGCCCAAAATAAATTCAAACTATCATGCTGAATCTCATTTTTCGTCAGTATTTTATTCAATTGATGAATATTCGAATCATGATAGAGATATACGACACGTGTACTATCCGTTCTGATAGCTGCTGTATTGTTTAGCCGGCTGTACCTGGATATAAAAACCATTGAAAAGGAGAATAGAAATATCGTTATCCCTACGGATATATGAGCTGGTGTTAAGCAGGTCTTTTCAAAAAATTCAGATAAAAAGTTAGTACGCATAATTTAATCAGGGAAACAGAAGTTTATTAACAAATATAATCCATCCAAACTATTCTGACTGATATTAAATTGATTTCAGAATCTATATCTTGTTATAGAAGGCTATGCAAAACCGTTCTTTTGCCCAATATCTGCATTTTCACGACTTCGAAATCCTCGAATCCCGAAAGCATTCGGGATGCTGCGGTTTCGAAGTCGTTCAAGCTTTGATCTTGAATAAAATCCCTGGTTTTGCAAAGTCTTCTTATACAAAATAAGGAGGGTAGAAATTGATTTCTATTAAATCAATACGAAAATGCAATATTAGTGGTAAAAAAAGAGCTCTTCTTTTTAGAAGAGCTCTTATCTAATGGGATAAATCTTGTAAAAGTTACCGTCTTTGCAAACTGGCAAGCAATCTTAAAAATTCAATATAAAGCCATACTAACGTAACCATTAAGCCAAAAGCTCCATACCACTCCATATATTTCGGAGCATTGCTGGCAGCAGCTTCTTCGATAAAATCAAAATCCAAAATCAGGTTCATGGCGGCAACCCCTATTACCACGAGATTGAAAACAATGCCAAATAAGCCGCCACCGAAAAGGAAGTTCATGTGAACACCGAAAAATCCCAATATAAAACTCAGGAAATAAGCTATAAAAATACCGCCTGTTGCGGCAATTACACCTATTCTGAATTTTTGAGTGACTTTAATGATTCCTGTTTTGTAAACAAATAACATTGCAGCTGCCGTACCAAAAGTTAACAAAACGGCTTGTATGACAATACCAGGGTACTGTGCTTCAAATATTGATGAAATTCCACCAATAAAAAATCCCTCCAGTAAAGCATACAATGGTGCCGTATAACGGGCCCACTCCATTTTGAAAACCGTAACCATAGCCGTAATAAATCCACCGATAACTCCAAGCATCATCCAGCCAGAAGTAGCTTGTGGATTTGACCAGGTTAAGGTCGCACCAGCGATCAAAATAAATAACATCAGTCCTGTTTTATTTACGGTACCGTCAAGTGTCATCGAATCGGAACTGACAGCCGTACCGAAAACCTCTTTAAAAGCCTTCGAACGTAAAGCAGGATTTGCTGATCTTGTCATAGCCATATGATATCTCTTCTAATTTCTTTTTAAAAATATATTATTGATTATAAAAACGCTTTATGACGTAATCTATTATGCAAAATATGCTGACATAAGATGCACATAATTTTATTTAAATAAAATGTGAGATTAATTAACGTACGAACATATTAATAAGCGCAGTAAATTTTTAAAAACAACCCGTAGGGGCAATTCATGAATTGCCCCTACGGGTTGGCGTCAAATTAGATAAGACGTACTCGATCAAATTACATATTTCTGCGATATTGTCCGCCTACTTTGTACATGGCATGAGATATCTGTCCGAGTGAACACGTCTTAACGGTCTCCATCAGTTCCTCGAATATATTTTGTCCATTCCTTGCGACATTTTGCAATTGATCTAAAGCCAGATCACTTTCTTTTTCATTTCGCTTTTGAAATGCTTTCAGACTTGCAATTTGCTGTTTTTTCTCTTCATCCGATGACCGAATCAGATCGACGGGTTTATTTTCTTCAGCTTCTCCATTTTCTTTTAAAAATGTATTAACACCTACGATCGGTAATTTCCCATTATGTTTGAGTCGTTCATAACGCAGCGACTCATCTTGTATCTTACCTCGCTGATACATGGTTTCCATGGCCCCTAAAACTCCGCCACGTTCAGTAATCCGGTCAAATTCGCTTAAGATCGCTTCTTCAACCAAATCCGTAAGTTGTTCAATTATAAATGAACCCTGAAGCGGATTTTCATTTTTAGCTAATCCCAGCTCTTTATTGATGATCAACTGTATGGCCAGTGCCCGGCGAACCGATTCTTCTGTCGGCGTTGTTATAGCTTCATCATACGCATTAGTATGCAATGAATTACAATTATCATAAATAGCCATTAGAGCCTGAAGCGTCGTACGAATATCATTGAATTGAATTTCTTTTGCGTGCAGCGACCGTCCACTTGTCTGAATATGATATTTTAGTTTTTGTGAACGTTCATTGGCCTGATATTTATTCTTCATGGCAATAGCCCATATTCTTCTGGCCACTCTGCCAATTACGGCGTATTCCGGATCAAGTCCATTACTGAAAAAGAAGGATAAATTATGAGCAAAATCGTTGATATCCATTCCTCTTGAGAGATAATATTCCACATAGGTCAAACCGTTAGACAGCGTAAAGGCAGCCTGTGTAATTGGGTTGGCACCGGCTTCAGCAATGTGATAACCGGAAATGGAAACAGAATAGTAATTACGAACTTTATGATCAGTGAAATATTGCTGAATATCGCCCATCATTCGTAACGCATATTCTGTTGAAAAAATGCAGGTATTTTGAGCCTGATCTTCTTTCAGTATATCTGCCTGAACCGTTCCTCTAACGACCTTTAAGGTATCTGATTTTATTTTTTCATAAGTCTCGGCATCAACTAATTTATCCCCGGTAATTCCCAACAATCCAAGTCCGAACTCATCATTCATTTCGGGCATCGGACCGTTATACGTTGGCTGTGGCACACCACGGTTTTTAAAATAGTTTTTGATTTTATTTCGGGCTTGTTCCCACTTCCCTTCGTTTTTTAAATAACGCTCCACTTCCTGATCTATAGCGGTATTCATGAACATCGCCAAAATCATAGGAGCCGGTCCATTGATGGTCATTGAAACGGATGTACCCCGGTTGGTTAATTCGAAACCGGAATACAGCTTTTTCATATCATCGAGGGTACAGATGCTCACTCCCGAATTACCAATTTTCCCGTAAATGTCGGGACGATGATCGGGGTCTTCTCCATATAGAGTAACGGAATCGAAAGCCGTTGACAACCTTTTAGCCGGCATTCCTTCACTGACATAATGAAATCGTTTATTGGTCCGCTCTGGCGTACCCTCACCTGCAAACATCCGTGTTGGATCTTCGCCCTGACGTTTGAATGGAAAAACTCCTGCTGTAAATGGAAAATAACCCGGTAAATTTTCCTTCAATGCGAATTTAAGACGCTCACCGTAATCAGAATATCCGGGTAAAGCTACCCGTGGAATTTTTGTTCCACTTAATGACATGCGATGCAATTCGTTCTTTATTGTACGATTCCTGATTTGGGTTTCCAATACCTCACCCTGATATTGCTCAGCCAAATCCTCCCAATGATCCAAAATATTTAGGCTGATGGCATCCAATTTACTACGCCAATGATCCTGCATTTCGAAAAGACGATTTTTCATTTCTTGCCAATTATCCGGATTCCAGTTGGCCAATTGCTCTATTGTTCCTTCAACTTGTTGTAATTTGGATGCATACTCTACCTGTTGCTCGATCCACTCATGATAATCACGAATAGTTTCACTTATCTCAGAAAGATAACGATTCCGTTTTGGAGGAATAATGGCATTTGTTTGAAGATTGTTTACCGGTTCTGAATTTGTATAGATGTGCGTTTTCCAGGAGAGTGAATAATGATCATTGATCTGATTCACCAGTGCTTTTAATAATCGATTCACCCCTTCATCATTAAATTGAGCTGCGATTGTTGGAAATACCGGTAGTTCCAGATCTTCCATATCAAATTTTAACGTATTGCGACGGTATTGCTTACGGATATCTCTTAAAGCATCCTGTGAACCTTTTTTCTCAAATTTATTTAAAACGATAAGATTGGCAAGATCCAACATATTGATCTTCTCGAGCTGAGTAGCCGCTCCATATTCACTTGTCATGACATACATGGAAATATCAACCAAATCGACGATTTCTGTATCGCTTTGACCTATTCCGCTCGTTTCCACTATGATCAGATCATAACCGGCAGCCTGACATACTTTAATCGCTCCTTTTACCGCATCATTAGTTGCCCGGTTATCGGAACGGGTCGCCATACTTCTCATGTAAACCCGATCGGTATCAATACTATTCATTCGTATACGGTCGCCTAATAAAGCTCCTCCCGTTCTTCTTTTTGATGGATCTATGGAGATGATAGCTACGTTTAAATCTTCAAATTCTACTAAAAACCTGCGAACAAGTTCATCAGTCAAAGAGCTCTTGCCAGCTCCGCCTGTTCCCGTAATCCCAACTAAAGGAATCGATTGACCATTTTTAGCAGTCGAAATTTCTTTACCTGAAGCATCCAATAAGTGATTATTTTTGAAAGTCAGTGCTGCTTCATTTTTATTTTCTATAGCGGTAATACACCGACCCATTATTTTTTTATCTTTATGTTGAATGCGAGACGTGTCTATCTTTTCAATACTCGTAGTATCATAATCGCAGGCTTCAATCATGTAATTGATCATACCCTGTAATCCCATCGAACGACCGTCTTCTACGGAAAATATCCGGGTGACACCATAATCATGCAGTTCCTTGATTTCTTCGTCCACGATAACACCACCACCTCCGCCGAAAACCTTGATATGGGAGGCCCCCTGTTCTTTTAGCAAATCGATCATGTATTTAAAATATTCAATATGCCCACCTTGATAGGAACTAATCGCGATGCCTTGGGCGTCTTCCTGAATGGCGCAATTGACGATTTCATGTACGGAACGATTATGCCCCAGGTGAATGACTTCTGCTCCGCTGCTCTGAAGTATCCGACGCATGATGTTTATACTGGCATCATGACCATCGAACAAACTCGCGGCCGTTACAAATCGAACTTTGTGTTTAGCTTTATATATTTTGGGGCTTTTCGAATTGTACTCACTTTTACTCTTTTTGTTCTTATTTCTGGTATCAACACTAATATTTTTTGATGTTTCGTTCATAATAGTTGTTATAATCAAATATTATTTAAAAAGCGCTTTTTTTAAAGTTAAGGAAAAGAAATGAGAAATCTTTACTCCTTATCTTCCTACTATACTTATTGAAATTTTACATGTAATTCTGAAGTCAATTTTGATTTTACCGGCACTTTGGTCTGAATAAAATACGGTTCCGGAGCCTTAAAAGGCTGTACCGAACCTTCATCCCATTTCCCATTCCCATTTCGATCCTGATAAATCCGAATTGTATAAGAAATTGGTGGTAAATTATCAATCGTTATGTTTTTAGTAAATGTCGTGTCCTTATTGATATGATATTCTTTATTTACAGCAGATAAATGATAAACCCCGGTTGTATCCCCTGTAGAATCGGGCAGATCAATGGCAATAGAACCAAGCTGATCGGACGACCATATTTGAGGTCCGATTTTTTTATAATTTTGTGTTGCCGGGTTATATAAGCGAAACTGAAAATTCACACCACTGTGCCAGACAGAATCCGGGAAGATATACATCTTATTATATGCCGTTTGTACCCGCTTCCAATGTTTAATCAATTTATTATTCTGAATGACCTTTAAAGAATCCACCACAGGAAGATTTCTGATTAAATTGCTATAAGTAACAATAAGCGGCTGATTAGGATATAATCCTTTTTCAGCACTGACTTTAATTATTTTTACAGCTGTGGTATCTTTCTGATTAGATCCCTGAAATATAACTTTGTCATGACTTAGCACATTTCCATTCAGATCCGTTACCCCTTTTAGCTTCATTTGATAATTGGATTTTGGAAGAAGTTTTTTCTGACTATAAAAATATAACACGTAGTCTTCTTTCGGATCGCGATACAATGGAATAGCACTCGAATAATTTTTACCCGTTGTATCCTGAACTTCCGCTTTTATCGAATCGGTCATTTCAACCGGTTCACTAAAGCGCAATCGCAACCTATTTGTTGACAAAACACCCACACCTAATAAATGGGGTTTCACGGTGTCGACATGAGTGACGTACAAGGTCCCGAGATTAACCGTCGAATCCTGAGCTAACGTCACATAATGTTTGGGAAATGGTTGTGCGTTTTCAATGCTTTTATCCCATTTTTTATTCCGGTTACGATCATCGAGATAAAAAGCCAGATAGCGGCCATCCTGTAAATAAGAAAAATGTACCACGCCAGCCGTATCGGTTTCCCCAAAATACTGAGCCGGTTTATTCAAATTAAAAGGCAACCGATATAATAAAACATGTAAACCCGATTTAACCGATCCATCCTTAGCATTAAGAACCGTTCCTTGCAGTTTCCCTTTATAAATTCGTGATCCTGTAGATAAAGCAAGTGTGTAGGGGTTCTTCATATTATTTCCATTATAACCCTGGAAATCCGTACTTACCGTAAAAATTATCGTGGTAGAATCTGGCAATCCATTTGGGAAAACTACTTTTAATGATTTACGTCCCCAATCAATTTTATACTTTAATTGCAATTGAGGCTGAATTTGAAACGCTTTCTGAAATGTTGAGCGGTTCGCCCATTTAGAAAAATCAAATTCAATGAAATTTTTATGATAATTCGTTGTACCTGATTTAGGAACGGAGTTGATAATCTTGGGTCCCGTTTTATCAGCCGGACCACCAGTCGGTGTAGTTGGGGTCGCACATGAATATGCTAAAATCCCGATTATTAAGATCAAAAAAGAATATCTAAAAAAACGCAATCATTTACTCCTGACATTAAATAATAAATATATCGTTACTCCGATTGCTGAAATTAATAAACCTGACTGTACTACTCTATTCCAAATTTATTTTTTTTCATTTGACGGGTATTCATGAATTTCGAAAGAGCCCTTTTCCCCGATAGATGCGACATGTTGTCTGTCGAAAGGGTGTCCGTCTTTGAAAAAGGATAACTGACCATTCTAACAATATTACTCAGGGTATCAATGAGTGTCACGGTTAAATTGCCTTTTACGATCCTTTGGCTATATCCATCTGACAAACCATTCCTGGTAATTTCTGTAGCCGCATCGAAATGTAAAATAAGATTACTCCTAAATTCCCGCTTACTTTATAAAAATAATTATGCTTCATCTAATTAGCTGTTTAAGCTGACATAAATTATATTTTGAATAGTAAGTTATCATTTTTGATTCTCACTATTGCCTGCCTGTTTTAATGAAATAAGTAAATGACTATACTAAAACAACGTAATGTAATCAAACTATTATCAATTTTAGCGCTATTTATTTTTTTACAAAGCTGCGCTACCTATCGCATTCAAAAGGCTCAAAGATCGGTACGTCAAAGTTTTGCTGCCGGTGATTATGAAAAAACGGTTGAATTGCTCAATCACTTTGGAAATAATAAAACGTACAAAAAGAAAGACAAAGTATTATTTTTATTGGAAAAAGGTACGGCTTATCATTTTGCGGGTCAATATGATTCCAGTTTTACAGCCTATGAAAACGCAGAAAAAGAAATTCAGCGGTTATTTTCTAAAAGCATTTCCCGGGGTATCGCCTCTTTCATGGTCAACGACAACATTTTGGCTTATAATGGAGAAGATTATGAAAACATATATTTAAACACCTTTAAAAGCCTGAATTTTATTCATCAAAATAATCTGGGGAAAGCACTTGTGGAAGCCAAAAGAATGGCTTATAAGCTACAAAGCCTTAACATCAAATATCAGGGATTAGTGCGTGCCCTTTCAAAAGCGGATACAACCAATCAGGTTTCGTGGAGAAGCGGTAAGACAAACATCCAAAACAGTGCATTGGGACATTTTTTGTCTGGGATAATATATGCCAAAAGTAATCATCCTGATGATGCGCGTATCGAATATGAGCAAATGTTAAAGGCATTTACGGATCAATCCGTGTTGTATCCGAATATATTGCTTGCAAATAATCCACTCGCATCTATGAAAAGATCGGATGCGTATAATACCGCGCTGATAAGTTTTACGGGTCGGGCTCCAGTTAAATATGAGGTCAATACCCGAATATATTTAGCTCAGGAAGATTTTTATCTCAAACTCGCATTACCTGTTTTAAAAATTATCCCCAGCGAAGTGTATTCTGTACAGGCTGTGCTTGATGATACTTTGCATATGCCACTCTATATGATTGAAAATATGGATCAGGTTGCCGCTGAAGTATATAAGGTAAAGGAACCGATTATCTATGCCCGGTCCTTTGTCAGAGCTTTTTTAAAGGCTTCGGGTACCGTTTACGCTAAAAACAAATTACGTAAAGAAGGTAAAAGGATTCTAAGTGGACTGGTCAATCTATTTGGCAAAATCGCAACGGAATCAACTGAGAAGGCGGATTTAAGAAGCTGGCAGACCATGCCGGGACAGGTTTATGCAAATCTACTGCAATTATCGCCTGGTACACACAAACTTCATATTGAATATTATTCCTATAATGGTAGATTACTCTTTGAAGATCACAAAGAAATAACAATTTCCGAACATAATACGCTTGAGCTTGCAGAATCATTATATTGGAATTAGGAGGCCATTATGAACCCACGTTTTTCATTAATACTTTTTTTTAGTTTCACGCTGGGTATTTCCTGTAGTAGTCTGGCTCAAAAGGAAAACAATAAAGGAAATTTGCCAAAATGGGTTGAAAAACCTTCAAGTTTGTACAATTCCGATACCTATTTACTCGCAGTTGGAACCGGTTCGAGTCTTGATGAAGCTCAAAATCACGCATTCGAAAAATTATCAAGGATTTTTCAGTCTAAGATTAGAACTAATCAAAAAATGATTGATGAATTCAGAGAGACATCGATAGATGACAAAATTAAAAGTGATCGAATTATTCAATTGTTGTCAGTAACAGAAATTGGATCCCGGCAAAATCTGATTAATGCGAAAATCCTTAAAACATATTCCGATAAAACAGGCAATTATTATGCACTTGCCGGATTAAAACGGAAGGAAACGGCCCGTTTATATACTGCTGAAATTCGCAGAAATAATGTCTTATTACATAACTATCAAAAAAATATTAATTCGGAAAACAGTCAGTTACGTCGCCTGGCATTAATTAAAAAAGCATTGATATTGGCGAGAGTCAATGAAAACCTGAAAAAACAAAGAGATATTCTTCTTAATCAATCCACAAATAATTCAGGTAATAAGGTTCGTGAACAATTGGTAAAAGATTACCGAAATTTACGAAAACGATCTTTTATCTATCTTGATGCGACACAACTTCCCTCTAATTTGCAATCTTCGGTAATTCGTGTTTTTGAAGAGGAAGGTTTTAGAGTAACGGCGCATTCCGACAAAGCAATCATGAAAGCCCGGATCGTCTATACTTATCATGAAGTCAATTTGAAACGAAAAGATGCCCATTTTATCAACTGGCTTTTTTCGATGCAGATGATAGATACCCGTACTGGAGTTAAATTAAAAACCTTTTCCCTTAAAGGACGGGATGGAGGTTTATCAAAACAGGGAGCTATCGTTCGATCACAGCACACATTACAAAACGAAATTCATAAACAACTTAAAAGCTTCTTGGAAGAAGAACTTCTAAAAATCAACTAAACACAAGAGAGAGCGTTATGAAGCGTTTATATTATATCCTAACCGGACTATGTCTTATATTTCTGGGAGCTTGTGCCACCCAAAAAGTTACAAGAGTTTCGAGTGATACCACAACGGATCTTTCAGGAAGGTGGAACGATTCGGATGCCCGCATGGTCGCCGATGCGATGATCAAAGAGATCATTGCATCACCTTGGCTCGAAAGTTTCCGTCAATCTCATGATGAAAATGATCCGGTGGTAATTGTGGGTCATGTACGAAATGAGAGTATGGAACATATCGATACGGAAGTTTTTACCAAAGATCTCGAAAGAGCTCTGGTTAATTCAGGAGAAGTCAGATTCGTTGCCGGTCCAGAAGAAAGAGAACAAATTCGTCAGGAAAGACTGGATCAACAAAAACATGCTTCTTATGAATCGATGAAAAAACTGGCTCATGAATTAGGTGCGGATTACATGATAATCGGTAATTTGAATTCCATACAGGATGAATCTTTAACCGGTAAAACGATCACCATGTTTTATACGACCAATTTAGAGCTGATTGATATTGAAACGAATGAAAAGACATGGATCGGGAACAAAAAAATCAAGAAAATCATTAGAAGAGGTGTATTCCGGCAATAAGAGATGCTCTGGCATTCAATTAATTATACTTATCATCACCCCACAGGATTATGTATATTAATAGTTCGCCCGTGATGTTATTCATAACATCCGGCTTTCATAATATTATTTAGGAATGATGAATCAAGTTAAATTATGAATATTGAAAATCATGTAGCTCTTTATACCGATTATTATGAGCTAACCATGGCTCAGGGATACTATTTAGCAGGAAGAGCAGAGACCACAGCTGGATTTGATTACTTTTTCAGAAAGAATCCTTTTGAAGGAGGTTATGTTATTTTTGCCGGACTTAGTGACCTTCTTCCCTATCTTGAAAATTTCAGATTTAGTAAGGAAGATATTGGATATTTAGAATCACTTAATTTCAATAAAGGATTTTTAGATTATTTAAAGAGTTTTCGTTTTAAAGGTGAAATTTATGCTCCTCGGGAGGGTGAAGTTGTATTCCCGCTTGAAACGATTGTCAGAGTTAAAGGAAATATTATCGAGACTCAAATCGTCGAAACCCTGCTACTCAATATCCTGAATTTTGAATCTCTGATTGCGACAAAAGCAACCCGCATTCGGGAAGTCGCGCAAGACCGTAAATTTATCGATTTTGGACTACGACGCTCTCAGGGCTGGGGTGGTATTCAGGCCAGTAAAGCGTCTATCATTGGTGGTGCGGATGCCACCTCAAATGTTTATGCAGCTTTTAAACATCATATCGAACCTTCCGGAACTCAGGCCCATTCATGGATACAATCTTTTGATGATGAACTGACAGCTTTCCGGCAATTTGCAGAATTTTATCCTGATTCTTGTGTACTACTGGTTGATACTTACAACACACTCGAAAGCGGAGTTCCCAATGCCATCAAAGTCGGTAAAGAATTGGAAAAAGACGGACATCGTTTGTTAGGAATTCGTCTGGACAGCGGAGATCTGGCGTATTTAAGTCGAAAGGCTCGTAAAATGCTGGATGATGCAGGACTCGATTATGTAAAAATTGCCGCTTCAAATCAGCTGGATGAATATCTCATAAAGAGCTTATTGGACCAAAATGCGCCCATTGATTTGTTCGGCGTAGGGACTCGTCTTGTTACAGCTTACGATAGTCCGGCTTTGGATGGTGTTTATAAACTCAGCATGATTAATAACCGTCCCAAATTGAAAATTTCAGAAAATATCACAAAAGTAAATCTTCCCGGGGTTAAGAAAGTCCTGCGTTTATTTCATCCCGACGGTTATTTTTATGGGGATGGTGTTATGCTGGATAAAGAAAACGAGTTGGAGCATATATATCATCCACATTTTCCCGAAAAAAATGTAGATGTGAGCAATTTGGAAAAAGAGGAAATCCTACATAAAGTGATGGAAAATGGGAAAATCGTTACGGAATTAGAAAAACCCAAAGATTGTGCTCAATATGCTCAAGAACGTCTTTCCATGCTGCAAAAAGAACACCGTCGCTTCGAAAATCCGCATTATTACAAGGTCGGCTTGAGTAAGAAATTACACGATTTACGAAGTGAACTTATGAATTTAGCACCAAAGAAAAAAGCTTAGTGATATGAATGCACTACTCATTATAGATGTTCAGAACGATTTTTGTCCGGGCGGTGCCTTAGCCGTTCCTGATGGTGATCAAGTGGTACCCGTCATCAATAAACTGATTCCTCAATTTGATCACGTTTTACAAACTCAGGATTGGCATACCGAAGGACATTCTTCATTTGCATCATCACACAGCGGTAAAAATCCGTTTGATACTATCGAAACGGATTACGGGGAACAGGTTTTGTGGCCCGATCATTGTGTGCAGGGTTCAAATGGTGCAGCATTCCACAATGATCTTATGACAACGAAATCTGAATTAATCATTCGTAAGGGGTTTCGCAAAGAAATCGATTCTTATTCTGCATTTTTTGAAAACGATCATAAAACGCCGACCGGATTAACCGGCTATTTGAGAGAACGTGATATTGATGAATTGTACATGGTTGGATTAGCAACCGACTTCTGTGTTAAATGGTCGGCAATCGATGGAACGAAACGAGGTTTTACCGTACATGTCATTGAAGATGCGGTGAAAGGCATCGATTTAGATGGTTCCGTCACTCAGTCATGGGAAGAAATGAACCAACATGGAATTGATAAACTATCTTCATCAGAAATATTAAATCGTAAATAAGCATTTGTCGATTCATTCAATAAACCCAAATAAAACATACGATTTCTTGATTATTGGAGCCGGATTATCCGGTTTGAGTATTGCCGATTCATTGCAGGAAAAAGGTTGTGATGTCATCCTTCTGGATAAAAAAGGTTTGGGAGCCGGTGCTTCAGGCATACCAATCGGTATGGCTGATCCGGCGGCATCGCGTAATGCCAATTTATATTGGGAATCAGAAAACTGTTACAACACGACTTTAGCTAATCTGAGAAAGCTTGAACCCCATTCCAATCAAAAATTCTATGAGATAACCGGTGTTCTGCGTCCTGGTATCGCTCGAGATCGCGGCATTTCCCTGGAAAGATCATTTCATCGACAAGATTGGCCGGAAGGCTGGTGCGAATGGAAAGATGAATCCGAAATAAAAGTGATGTCACCAGAAGTGCATTGCGTTTATGGTGGTTTATGGCATCCAAACAGTATCGCGGTTGCCATTCCAGAATATTTAAAAGCTTATCAAATTTTTTTAAAAAAAAGGCAAATACCCTTAATTGTTGAAGAGGAATATACGCTTCGTCCACTAAATAATATTTGGGAGATTTATGGTGAGGATATCTCCATCAAAGCTAATCAAATAATTTACGCCACTGGAGCGGAAACGATAAAATCGGTTTATTGGAAGGAATTGCCGATTGAACCGGTAAAAGGTCAGGTTGCTATGTTCAAAACATCCGATCCCCTGCCCTTTTCATTTTCATTATCCGGGAACGGTTATATTGGACGCATTAAAGATGACACATTTATTGTTGGAAGTACTTACGAACATGATTTTACCCATATTGAGCCTGATGGATATGGTCGTAAATATCTACGTCGCAAACTTAAACAATCGTTACCCGGTATTGCACCTGATGCAGAATTAATCGGTCAGTGGGCGGAAGTCCGGGCATCGACTCCCAACCGCTTACCTATTCTTGGTACCCATCGCAATTATAAGAATATTCACATAATTACCGGAATGGGGTCCAAAGGATTACTCTATTCAAAATACACGTCCAATCTACTAGCAAACTATCTTGTGGATGGGAAACCATTGAAACGGGAAATAGATGTCGAACGGATCTATCGAAGATACCGAAAACAAAGTATAATTTGAGTTTTACGCCCCTCTCAAAAAAAAGGGACGTAGCATGCTACATCCCTATCGTTATTTTACTAAAATAACGTGAGGTTCGTTTAAGCTTATAATCTCTCTACTTAATAAAAGAAGCTGTTAAATTAGATTATTCTATGACCACCGACCACAGACGACAGAGAAATGCTCTGATAGTAATTAAACATTATTTATGCTGAAAAACCGTATAATCAACGTGAGTTCGGTAACGGAATCATGTTTTAGGCATCAAAACAGCTCTGTGTCGTCGATGGTCAGTCGTCCGTCGTCAGGATAGGTCATATTTTCACAGCTCGTATTCTCAATGTAATTATTACAACTCTGCGATTCTTATCCAATCCTCACGTTAAAATATTCATTCATAGACGCTGGTTTTACGAAGATTTTATTTCGGACTCACGTTAACCCGGATTATTCACCAAGAAATTTAGTCGTGTCCCGAAAGCGTTCGGGATAAAAATGCGCATGAAAGGCACTCTGGTGCCTTTATTAAGCATTTAATTTCAACGCAGAGCACGGCAAAATTTCGCAGCTCTTTTTAATGTCCTCAAATTTGAGGAGAGCGTTATTATTTACAAGGTATTGTTTTTTTAATTTGATATGTATTGTTTTTTATAGCTTACGTGAATAATTCGGGTTAAAATAGGTGTTTACAACTCAAGCTCCTTCAAAGCCGATTGTGCGGCATGATACCCGCACATGCCATGAACACCTCCTCCGGGTGGTGTCGATGACGAACAAATAAACCAATTATCAACGCCCGTTTTATAAGGATCCCATTTCATCACCGGACGTGTAAATAGCTGCCTGATATCCTGCATCCCCCCATTAATATCCCCTCCAATATAATTGGCGTTATAATTTTGGAAATCCATAGCATTCATTTTGTGTCTTTTGATAATGGTATCTTTAAAACCAGGAGCAAAACGTTCTATTTGATTTTCAATAGTGTCTGTCATATCTGCTGTAGATCCATTCGGAACGTGGCAATAAGCCCATGCCGTATGTTTTCCTTCCGGTGCACGAATAGGATCAAATCGGGTTGGCTGTACAAATAAAACAAAAGGTCGATCAGGTAACATCCCCTTTTGAACTTTTTTTTCTGAATTATGAATCTCTTCAAAAGTCCCACC
>DATFMK010000384.1:0-3399 GCA_035267005.1 Balneolales bacterium | reverse complement strand
TTATTGAGATCTGGCTGTGGAATTTTAACAATGCCTGTGATCGGATATTTTCCGGCGGCACTGAGTCCATGGTAGCCCTGTCCCAGTAAAACCAGCGTATCTTGAACTCCCAGCTGAAGCTGCTCCGCCAGTCCCTGAGCGATGAGGACGCCATTCTGATCACTTGATGTTAGATTTTTTCCCTTAAGGAGCCGTTTTCTAGGTTCACTAAGTTTGTTTTCCACTCTCGGATCAATACCGAGAACGAAAGCGGCCCGGCTGCCGTGAGTCCCCGATGCAAGAACATAGGATTGTAGACGGGGAACAACAGCGGTAACCCCTTTTTGAGAATGAATGACCTGATCTAAAGAGTCATTTTGTGCCAAGCTATTATTCAGTGTCTGTTCTTCCCAATAACCTTTTTTATGAATCTGAATATACCCGGTAAATGTGCCGGCAATATTTTGAATCATCTTATCATAAGACCCGAATTGCATCGAACGAGTCAGAATAGAAAGGAAAACAGCCAGCATCACCGAAAAAACAGTAATAAACGTCCGTCGCTTATTCCTCCAAATATTCCGCCAAGCCAGTTTTACAATCATGCAATTATCAATGTTTTTTATAATGCGCTTTTCTTAAGTATTGTATATAAGATCCTTGCAATTTCATCTGCGGAATCTTATAACTTTGCATATATGTCTTTGGAAATATATTCTGTGTCTTTGAGCAGTGATAACCAATATTTTGTTTCGAGCCATTCTTTATTTGCTATAGAACGGTTTTGCATAACCTTCTATAGATATTTCAGCTGAAAAATCATCTTTGGATATAGCACCATTTACTTCAGCCACATTTGCACCAATAGAAGTACCACTTCTTAAAAGTTGTTTTGAGAGTGTATATCCTCTCTTTCGTGAATTTGATTTTTGACAGATCTTTATGATTTTTATAGAAAATTCATACGATTTATCATATAAGACATTTTCCGTTTTCATGTACTTCCCAATCTTTTCGCAGTTAAATTACTCATTGTTAATTGATCATTGTTCCCTGTTCACTGTAGATGTTTCATGTTTTGTATGGAGAAGAAGCGGTCGGGGATGGGGGAATTGAAGGTTAGGGATTGGTAATCGAGGACGGTTTTGTGGCCTTTTTTGTCGGCCGGAATCATTTCTAAATGAGATGGAAGCTCTCGTCCACCTAGATTTTTGATGTCGGAGGCTACCATCGTATTGACCAGATTACCATCTTCATCGAAGAATTCAGCCCTTAATTCCATATATCCCTTTTTAGTGACCCATATTAGTACTTTGCCCCAGACAACTGGCGCATTAGGTTTGGGAATCATTTTAATTTCATAACAATCATGATTCATCAATGTGCTGTCGCCGATAATTGTATGGTTATAATCGGTGACGACTGAAGACTCTTTAATCAAATCATCGTTCGTAAAATCAGAACCCATCCAGGATTGCATCATCATAGATGGCGGGAGCTTGACCACCCGGCTGATTTGGGGAACCCAATTCCATATTTCCCGATTTCTTTTCAAAAAGGCGGAATCTTCATCACGGGCCGGTGCGGTTATAAGAATCATGGAGTAGGAATGGCCTTTCGACCAAAATTTGAATCGTACGGTGCGTGACCAGGTGGGACGAATAATCTTCATGGTCATTTCCGCTTTTGAGGTATTCCCCCTCATTTTTTGGTCCATTTTTTTAACGATCTCTGTTGCGTTTTGAGCGAATGAGGTTTGGACAAATGTGATCAAAATGAATACGGGTAAAAGGATTAGGAAAAATCGTTTTGTATACATTTTTAGATGATTTATGTTATGAAGCCTTGTATTTGTTCAGATATTCATTGATGATACTGTCGACAACATCATCTAACGGATATTTTTCTACCGCCAGATAATGCAACAAAATACCGTCGAGCAATGCCGCCAGTTTAAATGTTTCCGTTTGGACTTCGGGGATGTTTAGTTTAACAAGCAGGTTTCCCAGGTAATCGTAATATTTTCTGGAATATTGATCCATTCGCTTTAAAAGAGATTGATTCTCATAAACTTGCATTAATAGTCTGGCATAAAGTTGCCAGAAATGGGGATGATTTTTAAAGGACTCCTTCATCATGTAAAGGGTATCCTTAAAAATGGTTTCAGGAGCTGAATTAGAGAACTCTTCCTGTCTTATTTCAGGCATGCAGCTGTCGAACCCTTTTTGAATGACCTGTTCAAGAAGCTGTTCTTTACTGTCGAAATAATTGTAGATCAACCCTTTGGCCACACCAGCGTTTTCGGCAATCTGGCTCATACTCGTGGCGCGATAACCATTTTCAGCAAAAAGCCTGAGTGCTGCATTCAATATAGAATCTCGCCGGCTCTTGCGTATTTGTTCAAAATCTTTTGATGAACGTGGAGACATCGTTTATATATCTGCTACTTAATTGTTTTTTTGAGCCAGAATAACTTCGCTTGGAAATGTGTTCTGACTGATAAAGGTTTTCTTTAAAATGGTAAAACCTGAATTTTCCATGTACTTAGTTAAATCTACAGGTCTGCAATAAGTTAATAATTCAGGGAATCGCCGGGATAAATTAAACCAAAATTTATGATACCATTTGGGTCCGTAAGCCATGCAGGTAATTACCAATTTCCCAGATGGCTTTAATACTCTGTAAAATTCATTAAGTATGGACGTAAACTTTTCTTCTGGAAGTAAATCGAGCATAAAACTGTTTAATAGAATATCTACGGAATTTGCATCACAGGAGATCTTTTCAGCTGATTCAATTTTAAGTGAGAAGGAACTTTTATTTTGCAACTCTTTCAATTTACTTTTGGTTTTCTCGATCATATCCGGTGAAAGATCAATACCATATGTAAAGCCTTTAGAATTGAATCCAACAATTTTTCTAAAAAAAATCCCGGTACCTACAGCTACCTCCAGGACCGTATCACCATTTTGAATATTTGCGTATTCCCAGATTTTATCTTGCGCTTTCGATTCCGTTAATTTGCCCCAAATATCATAAAACCATGCCACTTTGCTGAAACTATGACGAATATCATCAGTGGATTCATTTCGTGTTATAATGTTCGGTTTTGTCATCTTCTAATTATTTTATGACTGACTGTTCAGTCAACATAAAATAAAAACATATTCATGTCAATAGAATTATTCAATTTAATGATAAATTAATATGATATGAGTAGAGGAGGAAAATAGAACCGGGATAACGCTCATTTTTTACCACAGAGGGCTACATGCGGTTGGGTTTCTTAGCTGTAATAGTTTTTGATATAGATGGTCATGGTTTGTAATCTGTGTTAACGCTTTGGTTGGATCCTGAATTAAATTCAGAATGACGTTGTTTTGGGATTGGGTTGTGTTTTGGTGATAAATTATTTGGCTA
>DATFMK010000383.1:0-16665 GCA_035267005.1 Balneolales bacterium | reverse complement strand
ATAATGTTTTTCAATAGCTGCAGCCCAGCGTGCGAGCTGTAACACTTCATCATCAGTAATAATATAGGTTTGTCGTTCCTTATCCGTAGTCTTGATATTTTTCGTTTTTCGCTTCCCCCCCTTCTCATAGATCATCTTCATCTCTTTCGATCCGAGACTTTTTTCCATGATTGGTACTACTTTTTTATTAGTAAGCAACGGTTTAAATACTCGAAATTCATCAGGATTAACGGTACCCTGAACAACATTTTCCCCTAATCCCCAGGCTCCATTGATTACTATAACATCTGGAAACCCGGTTTCCGTATCGATTGTAAATATGACTCCTGAACTTGCTTTATCCGATCGAATCATCTTCTGAACACCAACTGATAAAGCAATTTTCAAATGATCAAAGCCCTTTTCTTCGCGATATGTTATTGCCCGGTCGGTGAATAATGATGCATAGCATTTTCGAACAGCTTCCAATAAATCATCATTGCCACTGATATTTAAGAAGCTTTCCAATTGACCTGCAAAACTTGCTGTCGGTAAATCTTCGGCTGTTGCACTGCTTCTTACGGCGACATCGGCATGCTTTGTCTTATAAATTTTACTCAATTTATGATAAGCTTCTAAGATGTCCTCCTGTAAGTTTTGTGGAAGATCAGCTTTCATAATCATTTTCCGGATTTTGTCACCGGTTTCACTTAACGAGCTTTTTCCCTTTTGATAAAGATCTATTTGATGACTGATCTCGTCCTTTAAATTATTCTTCTCGATGAAATCCCAATAAGCTGTTGATGTTGTTGCAAATCCTTTAGGAACACGAATTCCCCCGGCCTGAAGATGTTGTGTCATTTCACCTAAAGACGCATTTTTGCCTCCTACATCTGCAATATTATCCGAGGTCAAATGCTCATACCAGCCAATAAATGATGATTTACTCATAACGGTATATGTTAAATGATTACTAATTAAACACGATCCTTTTTAACCCGTCGATTGACATTTGGGACAATAATAAGCCGTTCTTCCGGATACCTGAATGGTTTCCAGTTTTGAATGACAATTTGGGCATTTTCCTTCCTTTTCCCTGTTTGCCAATAAAAAAGAATCTTTAAGCTCACCATAATTTGTCCTGTGATCAATTGCGGTTTGCAGAACCTCTTTCATTTGTTTGTAGATTTTATGTAATTCCGTATCTGATAAATCCTGAATTTTAGTTTTAGGATGAATTTTAGCATGAAAAAGGATCTCATCTGAAAATTCATTACCAATACCCGATATCACTTCCTGATTCATTAAAACCGACTTTACTATTCCCTTACGATGATCTAAAAGTTTTTTGAATGCCTCTTCGGTCAGTGCTTTATCCATCGCATCTCGGCCAATTTTATGTTCCTCGATATATTCCTGCATATTATCCAAAAGCCGGATTTCCCCTAACATTCGCTGACTATTATAGGATAGGTGAAATCCGTTTTTGAAATCAATAATGATCCGGGCATAATCCGGTTGATCACCGGTCGATTTGTAATAAGACAGAGAACCGGTCATACCAAAATGAAGCAACAAATAGAATTTTTCAGGCGAGACCTCAATAAACAGATATTTACCCCGCCGTTCAGTCGAATCGAATTGTTGGCCCTTTAGTTTGTTTTGAAATTGATTCACAGAAATATCTTTCAGCACAAACTCATTCGACACGGTTACATCTTTAATCTCCCGATGTAAACTTGTTGAATCGAAGTATTCTTTGAAAATCGTTACCTCAGGTAATTCAGGCATTTCGTTTTCTTTTGTCATTTATATAGTAAAAGAGAAAAATTTCCCCTAAATGTAACGTGAGTTAGATATAATTATATGTGCCAAATAGTAGCTTTTCCCCTTCTTAATACTGCTAAGATCTCTCACCACCCAAAAGCAGGTCCGAGATGACGCCTTTGAGTGATATTAGTAAACCTCAATATCATCCATCGATCATTTACGTCATTTCGGCGGTAGGGAGAAATCTTCATTTCAAAATGTTGTTTTAAGAAGATTTTTATCTCGAACTCACGTTAAATTTAGGTTCTCTCATTTTATTTGGCACTGCTTACTTGATTTCAATTGTTCTGGATTTTTTTGTCTTTGATTTTGGAATCGTCAGCGTCAGCTCTCCATTTTCTAATTTTGTTTTAATTTGACTTGCATCGATAATATCAGGTAGTGTAAAATATCGCTGGAAGGATCCTGTTTGTCTTTCGCGCTTCAAAAGATGCTGCTTATCCGGATCTATTTGTTGAGTTCGTTCCCCACTTATCACAAGTTTATCTTTATCGACCGTAACGTTAATTTCATTCTTTTTTAACCCAGGTAATTCGATAATCAACATATAATGCTGATCACTTTCTTTAATATCAGCTTTTGGAATATAGAAGTTTAACTCATTAGCACCTTCGATATTCAAGCTTTTAAAGGAGGTCAGATCGTCATAAATTTGATGAACACGATTTTGGATTTTGCTAAAAGGATCGGTTGATGGAAATCGATTGGATCTTCTCATATTAACATCCATTTTTAATGAAACAGAATAAAACTCTTACTTTTATCGCAAATTCCTTAGAGAGGATACTTTCCATTGAGATAAACTATTCCACGATAAATTTTAAAAACTCATTATTTAACTCTCTCTGAATTATTTGATAAATCAATAGTTATATATCAAATTAATTTTTTATTATTTGTAAGTTCGTATTATTGGAATATTGTAAACATTATTGTTAATACATTGAGGGGAAATGTATTTCAGGAATCGAAATTAATATTAAAATCATGAAATGGATTAACGACGTACTGCTCGATCTGATCGTAACGATCTCTATACTTATCGGTGTTATTTTTAATATCCAATGGCTCATTTACATAATTATTGGTTACACTATACTGATGCTGATTGCCAAATCGCTTGTTTTGTTCGGAGGAAGCTTTTTGCAGCTTATGAAGAAGACCTCTACCAACGCTCCTTTGTGGTTTAGTCATCTGCTTTATGCTGCCAATGTTGTGGCTTTACTGGTAACCGGTCATTATTACACCGGAGGAATGTGGATCCTGATTTGGCTCTTTTCATATATCACCCACCTTAAAACACATAAAAAGACTGTAGCCAAGAAGAAATAAATTATTCTTTGAGATATTGCATTCTCATCTAACATTTTGTTTATCTTATCCCGATGAACAGAAATTTGTAACTCAAGAAGGCTTTGCCAGACCAGGGATGTTATTCAATTCCGAAAGCTTTCTGGACTGAGCGACTTCGGATCCGCGGTATCCCGAATGCTTTCAGGATTCGAGGATTTCGAAATCGCGAAAATGCAGATATTGGACAAAAGAGCAGTTTTGGAAAGCCTTCCTCAAATATTCAAGTATATTGAGCGATCAAAAAATTATATTTTCAATGGTTGGGGTCAGTAAAATTTATAAACCCAATCATCAGGTTTTAAAGAATATCAATCTTTCTTTTTTTTATGGTGCCAAAATTGGAGTTCTCGGCTTAAATGGAGCTGGTAAAAGTACGTTACTTAAGATTATTGCCGGACTTGATGACGATTATCTGGGTGATGTGACTTCTCAAAAAGGGATCTCTTTTGGATATCTGCCTCAGGAACCGGAACTCGATCCTGATAAAACGGTTAAGGAAATCGTGGAAGAAGGTGCGGAAGAAACGGTCAATTTAGTTAAAGAATACGAGGCTGTTAGTGCCAAATTTGCCGAACCGGATGCCGATTTTGATGCTTTAATTGAAAAACAATCCAAATTACAGGAACGAATAGAGCAATTAAATGCCTGGGATATTGATAGCAAACTGGATATGGCTATGGACGCGCTTCGTTGTCCGTCTGGTGATACTCCAGTGACAGTTTTATCGGGAGGAGAACGACGCCGGGTCGCCTTATGTCGCCTCTTACTCAAAGAACCCGATGTTCTGCTGCTCGATGAGCCCACAAATCATTTGGATGCAGAATCGGTGGCCTGGCTGGAGCAACACTTGTCCCGGTATTCAGGAACCGTCATTGCCGTAACACACGATCGCTATTTCCTTGATAATGTAGCCGGCTGGATTTTGGAATTAGATCACGGTGAAGGGATTCCATTTAAAGGCAATTATTCCTCCTGGCTGGAACAAAAGAAAAAGCGTCTGGAATTGGAAGAGAAAAAAGCTTCCAAAAGACAGAAAACACTGGAACACGAGTTGGATTGGATACGGAGCAATCCCAAAGGAAGACGAGCCAAAAGCAAAGCCCGGATTACCTCGTATGAAAATTTACTGTCCGAACAGCAGGAAAAACGCCGTGAAGATATGGAAATTTATATTCCACACGGACCCCGACTCGGCGATAAGGTGCTGAATGCCGAACATGTGAAAAAAGGATTTGATGACCGGATTTTAATCGAGGACATGAATTTCGATCTGCCACCAGGAGGAATTGTCGGAGTTATTGGTCCAAATGGGGCCGGAAAAACCACCTTATTTAAAATGATAACCGGGGAAGAAAAGCCTGATTCCGGTCATTTCGAGATTGGAGAAACGGTAAAACTCGGTTATGTGGATCAAAATCGTCCTTTGGATCCTGAAAAAACAATTTGGGAAGAAATTTCCGGTGGGAACGATTTGATCAAATTGGGAAACAAAGAAGTAAATTCCCGAGCATATGTTGCTCGTTTTAACTTCAGTGGCAGTGATCAGCAGAAAAAAGTAAGTGAAATTTCCGGTGGGGAACGAAACCGGGTTCATATGGCCAAAATGTTAAAAGAAGGCTATAATCTATTATTATTGGATGAGCCCACTAACGATTTGGATGTTAACACGTTACGGGCATTAGAAGACGCTCTGTTACAATTTGCCGGATGCGCGGTGGTCATCTCACACGACCGCTGGTTCCTCGACCGGATAGCCACTCATATTCTCGCTTTCGAGGGAGATAGTCAGGTTTATTGGTTTGAAGGAAATTTTCAGGAATACGAAACGAACCGGAAACAACGATTAGGTATCGATGCCGATCAACCGCATCGTATTCAATATAAAAAGCTGATAAGAGACTAAACCCGAATTATTTACTCTAAGAAAAAAACTTATAATATTGTTAATAAAGTAATTATAAGGAAGTAACGCTATCCTGAATTTTGAGGATGTGAAATGTGTTGCGAAATATTACCGTGCTCTGCGTTGAAGTTAAAAATGCTTAATCAATGTACTATTGTACGTTCCGTGCCCATTTTAAACTTCGCCTTGATTATAATAATATGACTTGGTGAATAATCCGTGTTGAATTAACATAAAATGGGGCTGGTATTCATTTCTGAATACCAGCTTTTTCAGCATATATGTACTCGTCATATTATACATATATATCCATCTTACATTATAATGCCCATTTTATGCTATTCCCAATTTTGGAGTCTACATATCGGATACGTTTTAGGAATATTCTCTAACTAATGTGAGTTCGAAATATAATCTTCTTAACCCGAATTATTCATGTAACCAATAAGAAGTAATACATATCATATAGTAAATTAAGTAGCTTATAAAAAAAATCGGTCCTCGATTTTGAGGACGGAAAAAAAACCGCAAAATTTGGCCCTGCTCTTCGTTGAAATGACACAAATGTGCGATGGATGATTTTGAGATTTACTAATATCACACAAAGGCGTCATCTCGAACCCGCTTTTTGGGTGAGAGATCTTATAAACATGGATATGGAATAAAATATTATCATATTTATACGTATAATTATTTAGAACTCAGATTAATTAATTATTGAACCGTAAGGGTCTTCATGTCGATAATACCCCCTCTGTTCAAGTAAAAAGTCGCACTTTTATTTTTCATATCGATCGATTGTAATGCTCCGAGATAGACTTCATCTCCAACTTTCAGACTTTTTACCTTTCCATTTTGATCGACCAAATAGATCATGTTTTTACTAACACTGACCAACTTACTTTGATCGATATCAGACAAATTATTTGTATTGGGTTTTACGGTTCGAATAAGCGGATAAAACGGATTAAATACGTGTTCTAAACTCTTTTTGTTGACTGAAGCAAGATAATAACGCAACACTTTGGAACGGTTATAATAGCTATCCAGATCAAAAGAAAAGTTTACCATATTATGTTGTTCATTCCCCGAAACCGGCTCTATAATCAGATTTTTTATTTTATTAATCGGCTTATTTTCCTCAATCAAACTTATCATATTAAACAAGTTGGGATATAATCCCGTACCATTAATTTTGGAATGAATAACACCATATTTCTCATGTATTGTAGAGTCCTTAAAGGTGAAATTTAATTGTGTAAAGGTATCTCCATTACTGATTGAACTTAAATAAGCATATACCTGAGAAGCATTCAATGAAGGTGGTAAAAATTTATTAAAGTTCTGAAATTTTTCATTGACTTCTTTATATCGTTGAGAATAATAATCAAATTGATTTGCCGCACGCCGGCTGTTTTCCAGTTTCGTATTTTTTGACTTTAATTTTTGTTCAAGCTTATCAATTTTTCCCCATTCCTTAAAATGGATAAATCCCCAGCCGGTGACATTGATAACTATCAAAACGATTATTAAAATCAGCGAATTTCGTATTGCAAATGACATTTGGCCACTCCAGTTAAGATAAAGTCTTGTTCCTTTTCCGATTACTTACATCATTTCCCATTCTTTTCCGATACATTATCTGCCAATGGTGATTCCGGTGTATTTTTATCAGCTCTTTTTATGAAAATGGTGAATTTATATATCGTCTTATTTCTAATCTTGACGACCTCCACTTTTTGTAATTCCGCATCGGCAAAAATATTCGTGAGTTTTGGTATTCGATCACGATAGAGACTATATCCCTGAATGACCGTTCCCCCTTTGACATTTCTCAGTACCGATATCCAGCAACTATTGATATTCTGAATGCCGTTGTTCATCAAATGAAGTGAAGAACTCCATTTTTTACTACCGCTGCTTAAATCCTGCAACTCAGTCAATCTTTTATTTATCACAGTAAATTCATTTTTATAAACCTCAGATTGATTTACGACAGAATTCAATTCGTTAATTCGTGCTTCGGTCCGATTGATCTGCTCTCTTAGCTTTCGTATCTGCTGTTTTTTTGATTGATAGTTATTATTCAACATTACAGGTGTGAGTGCCAGCAAAGCCAGTAGTAACAATCCATGCCAATGTAATTTGAAAACTTTCTGACGATCTTCTACATATTTGGGCAAAAAAGAATAGGTTTGAAAATGCTTCTTTCTTGCCTCTGAGGCAGCGATAGCTAAACCAATCGCGATCGTGAAAGGTCCAAATGACTTAGCTAAACTTGAATCCATTTCCAAAAATTCGTTATAGAAACGAAAATTATCAACATCAATTCCAGGGAAATTATCTCTGAAATAACGTATGGAGTGATTCCCAAATAAGTTATTGGCAATAATAATCTTATCTAAATTGGGTATCTCACCGGTATCTATCTGCCAAAGGATCTTACTGAAGATGGTATCAAGTATCTTGGGATTATTTACTTTTTTATTGATGACCGGGGTTACCGACCATAGTTCATCACCCTGTAAGAAAATTAACCGGACGGACTGACTGCTAAATAAAACGATACAAGAAATTTCGCCCTTTTTTAACGTATGATTCGCCCTGACTAAATTGATAATTGTAGCTTCATCCGGTAAAATATCTTTTACAAAAATATTACCACTATAATAAAGCCGGCTTTGATCGATCATGTCGAGCATCACCGAATCCATATCTGATGTTGAAAGTATTAATCCTCCGTCATTGCGTAATTCATACGCATGTTGTTTTATAGAACTTTTTTTGCCATACAGGGTGGATAATTTTTCATTTAATTTATCCTGAAGTTCCTTTTTAGACAGTTTCTGATAATCCCGGTCTTTCAGGATATGAAAGGAAGTTGTACCAACAGGAATATTTAAGGCAAGTTTAATACTTTTATGATCAATATTTCTCAATAACCCATAAAGCAGCGTGTCGTTGGATTTAATATCCGTATCATCAGGATCATCTGTTAAGGTCAATATATCCGTTTGCCCCAGATCATTGCTTTTCTTACCGGTTCCATTATGATTGGTGACACCGTTAAATCCAAAGATGGGATCTCCCTCATCGTTTTTTCCATTATCGTAAGTCGAAAAATTATCAGGTTTATCGACAAGTGTAATACTATCGAGTTGCTTTAATTTTAGCTTTTTCCCCTCCGTTAATACACGGGCAACACGAATGACATCCCCATCTAATGCTAATCCGACAAATTCTTTCTTACTCAAAACGATCCCCCCATTTAAATATGTTTTATTGCATATAGGTTAATAGGTCCTGCAAACGTTTTTTGTTATTTGCATTATTCAAAGCCTCTTCTTTTGAAATCTTACCCTCTTCATATAATCGTTGAAGATCCTGTTCCATTGTATGCATTCCGAGATTTTTACCCTCCATCAACATCTGATAAATCTCACCAATATTATTATTACGAATGGCCGCTTTTACCGAAGGAGTCGTTAACAGTACTTCTTTAGCCAAAACCCGTTTACCATCGAGACTTTTCACCAGTTTCTGACTAATCACACAAGTCAGTACATCCGCCAATCGATTTCTAACCCGGTTTTGTTCGCCAACCGGCACTTCACCAAGAATACGTTCTATACTTTCAATGGCTGATGAGGTGTGCAGGGTACTGAATGTTTTATGCCCGGAATCCGTGATTTCCAATGCCGTCATGATTGTTTCAGGATCACGAAGCTCGCCGATCATTATGACATCGGGATCCTGACGCAGCGCCTGTATCGCTCCATCTTTGAAAGACGTGACATCGCGTCCGACCTCGCGATGTCGGATAATGGATCGTACCGGACGATGTACCAATTCGACTGGTGAAGCAATAATAATGATATGAGAATCGACTGTGCGGTTATTGGCATCAATGATCGTGTCCAATGTAGATGATTTACCAGAACCGGTGATACCTGTTACCAGACTCATTCCATATTTGTAATATTTTAGACTCAGGGCTTTGGCTACCTCCGGGTGAAGCTGTAAATCTTTAAATGGACGAATGGTATTATCGATATGACGCATATTCAGAGCCAAATGTGATAAATCGAAGTACATATCGGCACGAAAACGTTGTGCATCTTCAGAATACTCATTCAAGGAATAGGAAAAATCGAGATTCCGATTTTCCAGCAACATTTTGCGCTGCTGAGGCATCAATAAATTGTGCAACAAAAAATTGGTTTCCATCAAATGGAACTGTTCTTGTTGAGAAGCCGGTTCCTTAACACCATAAATTCTATACCAAACTTTCCCCCCGCAACCAGGTCCGCCAAGATCAATATCGGATGCTTCCAGTCTGGACATTTCCCCCAAATATCCATCGATTACATTTCGAAGTTGTAATCTAATTTCCTCACTCTGATTTTCAATAATTTCACCGATTTTCAAATGCAGTTCAATACCTGTAACCGTTTTAGGCAACTGGTTAATCATCGGCCTTAAAAAATCATGTATATTTAATGTGTCTTTTTCTACTTGCATAACTTTCCTCGGTTCTTTAATAGCTCGTCTGAATAATTATTTATAATGAAATATTCGGATCTCTGTCATTGATTATTCATATACCTTTACCGTTTTATAGATAAAAGCAGGGTTTACTATTGGATTAGCTGCCATTTTTGCGTATTTCAAATCGGCACTATTATAATTTATGTCTACGGTGCCTTGTAGGCTTATGTCGATATAGTGACTCGGATCACTTGATCCGACAACTACGGCGCCATTAAGCTGTGGTGTTCCACCTGCGCTAAAACTCCAGCCGTCTTCAAATATGATTAAGCCATGAAATGTAAAATTTCCTTTAACATCCAAATCACCACTGAGATCCAAATCACCATTGCTTCTTACAATCATGATACCGTAACCATCGGAAACTCCACCTGCTAATTTCACATAATTATCAATAACATAAACACCTGGGTTTTGTGGAGAACCCAAGTCCCCGTTATATACCCCAGTTGGTAAATATTTAGATGAGGGACTATTTACTAGTTTGGACACCATATCAGAAATAGGAGTAAAATTCATATCGCTTTTAGTGCCGATACTCGGAGTGCCACCAATTCCAACAATATTCGTTTTTTTACTATTCAGGATGATATTCTTACCGGTTTGGTCTTTGACCATAGCACCATGTAAATTATCCGCAAGGCCACTTTGGTCATTACCGTTGATTTGATAAGTCCCATTTCCTGAATACCCGAAATTATTGGTGTAGATGCCTAATGCAGCATAAATATCAGGGATAGATGATTTCTGATGTTTAGCAACCCAGGTAATAACCGTCTGATCTTTTCCCCCCATATTCGAGGTTGCCGTTAGTTTTAACGTATCTTTTGAAGCTTTTTCTATTAAAACACTTGCTGATCCAGCTTGAAAGTTTTGTGTCCAGGGTTGACCATTATTGCGCCAGGAAGTATCCTGATCTAACTTTGCTATAGCTAAATCTGTGACTGCATAATCCATATTTCTTGCTTCAAGCGCATTAGCATATGCAGCACCTCTTCTAACCGTAAGGTTTTGTTTATGCTGCATATTCACTTCCAGTATCCCAAAAAGGATGGTCATACCGGCGCATATAATTAATAACGATCTCCCCATGATCTCTCCATTTCTCTTTTTTCGGCTATTTTAAATTCCAGGGCATGAATGTTTTTTGCCATGCAGCTTCATTATATTTATTGTCAACTTTTTCAGCACCCTGACATAGTATTTTGACTTCGATTTCCCGAACATTGCTGAGTGTATTGGTCACTTGTCCAAGGCTATCCATTAACACAATATTAAATCTCGTAACCCCCATGTCGATTTCAGAACTATTTCCGTTAACGGTACGTATCAGAGCATAATCATTTGGATTTTTGGTATTTAAATCTGGTTTCGAAGTATCATATTGCCAGTCTATCAGATCCACGGATCCGTTATTATTGATATCACTTTTAAATTCTATTTGATGGCTTCCGGCACTCACTATTGCACCATTCTTGACGTTATAGCCTATTTTTCTAAAATCGGAACTAACCACATTGACTACGTCTCCCAATTTTTGCTTCACCATTTGGTCCATAGTTACATCCGATGAATTTTGAACCATCCGGGAATTCAAAGTAAATACAGCTAAAAGTATCATAGCTCCTACAGCAAAACTCAATATTGTTGATGCATTCATCGGTTTACTCCATTTACCTATCTATTTACCGTTGTCGTGATAACTATTTACATAACTCATAACCACCGTATCTTTCATGCTCGGACTAATCACGTGTACAATCATTTTTTTATGAGTGGTCTGAACCAGTGATTTCTGGTTATAATTTGAATCTGTAACATATTCCACTTTTACACTTGTGGTATAAATTTCATGAGCTGTTGTGTCTATTCGGCTATAATTATTATAATCATCGAAATCATCGTAATTCTTCGGAGTTTCTCCCATATCCGGACCCAGGGAAAGGGAAAAATCATCCGGTATCACAGAAATCTTTTTGTTATCTGTAACCGCTTCATCAAAAGCTTTTTTACGTGCGGAATCGATGATATTTTGGGCTAATGCGACAGCTGTATAATTGAGTTCGGTCTGAACTTGAACCTTGGTGTTCATTCCTAAAAAGCTATTCACATTTACGAGCAGTAATGAAAATATAACCATTGCCCCCATCAGTGTGATTAATTCAGATTTATCCCCCATGATTTTCCCTTTTCTTTCTTATCAATTATCCATTTCTGAATCATGCATCATGCATCATCAACAGTTACCGCCATCACTTCATCAATTGAGGTAATCCCTTCTTTAATTCGTTCCCTTCCGGAAGCTCGTAACGACAACATCCCATCTTTTATAGCCTGTTCTCTAATCATTTCCTCATCCACATTATTTCCCGAACTAAGAATCATATTTCTGATTTCTTTAGTGAAATAAAGCGCCTCCATAATTGCAATTCGTCCTTTGTAACCCTGATTACATTTCGAACATCCAACAGGACGATAAAATGTTGTATTCCTGATCTCTTCATTTGTGAAACCAAGATTTCGTGGTATTTCCGGATTCAAATCAGTTATCTCCTCTTTGCAATGATCACATAATTTTCTAACCAATCGTTGTGCCATTACGAGATTCACCGAATTGGCAATAAGAAAAGGTTCCACTCCCATTTTATACAATCTCGAAACCGCACTGGGAGCATCATTCGTATGAAGGGTCGAAAACGTCAAGTGTCCTGTATTGGCTAATTTTATAGCAATTTCTGCCGTTTTCAGATCCCGGATTTCTCCGACCAGTACAATGTCCGGGTCGTGACGCAAGATACCTCTCATCGATTGATCGAATGTCATATGATGCGATATTTTTAATTGTCTCGCACCTTTTATAATGTATTCTACCGGTTCTTCAACTGTTAATACATTCTTTGTGAGATCAATTACGCTATATAATGCGGCTATAAGTGTGGTCGATTTACCACTACCAGTTGGACCTGTTATTATTACAATTCCTGATGGTTTATTGATTGCTTTTTTAAAATCATCATGGGCTTTTTTCTGAAGTCCTAATTTATTTAAATCCGTAATAACTTTACGATCATCCAAAACCCTGATTACGATAGATTCAAATTTTCTATCAAATTCTTTTGCGACGATTGGCATGATAGAAACACGATATCGAATATTATTGTGATCGATAATTCGCTGAATAAAACCATCTTGAGAACTCTCCCTTTCAAATCGATCAACATTCCGGGTTTTATCCTTAATTACAGCCGCTATAGCTTCCGGTTTAACCTTTTTCTGGGTATACCAGATTTGCAATTTACCATCTACCCGAAAATAAATATTCGATGATGTTGGTCCTGCTGGAATGATATGAATATCACTGGCTCCCTGATGAACGGCCTCCACCAACATTCCCTCAACCAGGGAATTAAGAAGACTTTGATTTATTTCAGCATCGATTTCTTCTTCAGTTACCTCATCCTTCTCTTCATCGACCTCCGTCTCTTCATATTCGATTTCGTCAAGGATATCCAAAAACTCATTCTTCGTACTATGAACATGTTCAATCAATTCCTCTAACAATTCCAGACGACAATACGTAATCTCATACTGCTGAAAAGCCAATCTGGAAGCCAGGTCCGGAAGACTTGGATCTGTCGGATCCGAACTTGCAATGACAATGATATTATTTTGAATTTCGAAAGGAATCGCGTAATGACCAATGAGTTCATCTACAACTTGTTTCGGAAGACTACCAATTAAATCACGAATCTCTTTAATTTTATTCTCTGTGAAACCATGACCATTAAATGAAATTTCCCGAAATGCAAAAACATCCGAAATAGCCTGCATAACACGATGCCGGTCGAGACCCAGATCCCCATGTAAAATCTGTCCTAAACGACGTGGTGAGCTGTCGACCTCATTATCCTGAATTTCCAAAGCTTGCTCAAGCTCAGAATTCGAAATAATCCCACGCTGTTGTAAGATATCCCCAATATGTCTTCTCGTATCCACTTTCGACATTTTACACCTTTGCCAAAATTATGTTCTTACATGCCTTTAAAATGCGGCTGCACGATAGCTGTTTCAGAAGAAATGATCGTGATAGCCATGAGTACGACTAAAATGAATAGATTCACAAGCAAATTTATCATATCAACTGTTGAATCCATTTTATAGCCGGTCTGGACTTCATAATAATCGGCCAATTGTTTGGTATTATCCCGAATAGCACCCGATTCAGCCCCCAAACGGAATCTACTCAATGCTGTTCGCGTAAAAACGCCGGTACTCTCCAAAGCTTCTACAAGTCCCGTCCCTCCTTTTAGCATGTTTTTAATAGCTATTGCCTTGATCTGCTTTTCCATGAATGAGTTTCGACAAGCTTCGGCAGCGGTACGAATAACTTCAATATTCTGACCGGACCCACTGTAAAGGGTATAAAATACTCTTGAGAATATTTCGATACTCGTTTTATGCATTAAATCACCTATAACCGGTATTTTAATCAGTACTTTATCAAACCATAGTCTGCCAGCCGGTGTGCGTATATAAAAGGCAAAGAGCCCAATTGGGATAACAAAACTCATCGCGATGGCCACCCAATTCGATTGTAACACATTACTAAAACTTAGAGTAGCAGCCGTCATCGGTGGTAACTTAATCTTCATTTTAAGAAACATTTTGGCCATTGTTGGGAAAATGTAACCTACATAAAAAAGTACGACTCCAATAACTGCCAATACGTTAATGGATGGCATAAGTAAGGTTCTGCGCATATTCTTTTTGAAAGTAGCGTCTCTCTCAAGGAATTTAGCGGTACTCTCAAAAACCAGCGCCATATTACCACTTGTCGATGCCACACTCAACATATAGGCTGCAAATTTGCCGAACACGTCTTCATGTTTTCCGTAAACTTCCATACCCTCTTTACCATCCTTCAAATCCTTTTGGATTTGCCGAATGGTCTCTTTCATTCGTTTATTACCAGTATCTTCATACAACAAATTTAATATTTCATCATAACTAAGGTTTTGTCTGAGAAGATCTGCGGATAATCTCATGAAGGTAACAACTTCTGTGGTTGGAACACGGCCTTTGAAATTAATTAATCGTTTCTCAACTCTGATAATCGTATAACCGAGTTTAAGAAGAGCCTTTTCAACTTCTTCTTTACTGTAAGCCTCTTGTTCGCCAGTTATGACAGGCTTACCTGGTTTTTGAACCTTATATACATAGACTTCTTTTTTCTCAAGTTTTTGTATGGAGATGGATTTTAACCGGCTCAGCTTTTTGATTTTTTCATTAGCTTCTTTACTACTCGAAGCTTCGAATTCACCATGAGTCAGCCGTCCATTTGCAGTAAATCCCTTAAACCTGAATTGTGTCATAACAGTACCCGATTATGAATGATCAATTGACGGAGAAGTGCACAGCTTCCCCTTGTAACTTTTATACAGATGAAGAATTGCGATCACTGTGAGAGGTACATGAAGGACTACCATTAATCCTTCATGTACACAATATATTCACAGGTTTAAATCTACTGATATTATATTATTAAGGTGTAGTCGGAGTTGGCCAAACTACGGATGTTTTAAATACATTAGCAATTAACGGAGTCGTTGCAGTAGTAGCAGGTACTCCAACCGCGGTTACACTTCCGTCAGATCCAATCACCGGCATTGTTCCATCATATGTGGGATCACTTGATGGATAAGCCGTAATCGTAAAGCCGGTAGCTGTTATATTTCCAATCTTATAGCTACCATTCATATTAATGGCTGTTAATCCATCACTACTAATTGTAGCTGCGGGAAAATTGATATCATTAAAAGTAACCCCTGTAAAACTATTCCCCCCACCTGCCAACATTTGTGGTTTGATGTACCATCCCTGAGCTGAGGATGCTATTTGCAGAACATCCTGCCGAACGGCGTCACGATTAGCGTTTGCGGCGCTGGTTCCAAATACATTTAATGCAACCACAGTGGCAACACCTACTATGATTGTAACTAATATAACGAGTAACAATTGCTGTTGACCCATGATAAACCTCCATATTTATTTTGTTGTTTTTTTATTTGGTTGTTAAACCAATTTCTATTCCTAACCCTAGATAACAATGATTAATTATCTTTTTATAAATCGATTAATCATCATCATATTATCCTGATATGATTATAAATTTTATATAATTTAATTTCTGTTTAATTATAAATATCTAATATTTATTATTTTTTATAATCATAATTCGATATAAGATATTTATAATTATTCCCCATTTTTTATTATTAATTCTCTCTATAAATATTATGATGATAATTTATCGTTTCTAATCTTCACTCCAATATTAATTATGTATTACATTACATTCGCTTTTATTAAATATTATTAATCATCATAAGATGATCTTAATGTTATACAAGAGAAGGCTTTGCAAAACCAGTGATTTTGTTCAATATCAAAGCCTGAGCGACTTCGGAACCGCAGTCCCGAAAGTTTTCGGGACTTATATGGGGCAAAAGAATGGTTTTACATAGCCTTCTAAGCGTATATTATTCTGAAGTTTAGAATAGACTTTGCTTTATTTTATAAAGCACAAAAAAAGGGGCTTTCATTACTGAAAGACCCTTTCTTACGAACTCACACTCGTTCACAACGGGGACGTTGGGAACGAGGATTAACGTTTTAAAGGCAATAAGCAAGAATAGAATACAAACGTATTAAAGTAAAAAAGCGTGAATTTCCTCTCCTGGGATAACTTGTCCCGCAGGCTTTCGGGAGGTGTAGGAGTGGGTTTACGTGTTAAAGCCTCAAAACGTCTTTTTTTACTCGTTCCCAACGTCCGGTTGGGAATATTTACTTTAGAAAACGGTCTCTCTTGAATATTACCCATCATCATTCTAATCTTTTTTCTGCCTTACGGATTGGTTGCCTTATAGGAAGCAGAGCTTCCCAGTTGGCATTCCCAAAGGGACTTTGGGAACGAGGATTCGAGGATAAACGAGGATAAAATTATAATCGAGAGGAAATTCCAGGGCATAAAAATACCCGTCAGATTCCAAAAG
>DATFMK010000382.1:0-5739 GCA_035267005.1 Balneolales bacterium | reverse complement strand
CTCCGAAATCATAAAGCTTGATTCCGAATTAATAGCGATTTCAAGTAAAGGCGATCAAGATAATGTAGAGCGGACAAAAAGTGCTCTTGGAATCACTTATACCCTAATCCCAACACCCAATAAGAAAGTTGTATTAGATTTTGGATTAAAATATGGAGATGGTGGGGCGACATATGGTACCATTATTATAGATAAAAAGGGTCTCATTCGTTTTAAGAGTCTTGATAAGTGGACCTCTTTGACCAAAACTTCAGAAATCATCAAAGAACTTCAAGTTATTCAATAATGTGATGCCTACCTGCTGACCATGCTCATGCCTTGCGGCAGCCTAAGCCGATCCTGTTCAAAAGGGCCAAACAACTATAAAAAATAATTTGAGTCATTAAATCGCTTAGTGAGGAGGAAAATGAAATGACAATTAACTCTGGAGAAGATGTTTCCGCCATAAAGAAGCTTCTGTCTGAGACATACGGAAGTCTGGTGATGGCGCACAATGCCGCTGGATATGCGGATATGTACTCTGACGATGTCCTTTGGGCACCTCCCAACGGTCCTGACCAGAAGAGCAAAGAGGGAATTAAAAACGGAATTCAAGGATTGTTTGACAAGTTTATGTTCAGGGTGAATCCACAGGCAGAGGAAGTCGAGGTTCAGAATGATTTTGCTTACGCCATCGGAACTGTTGACGGTGTACTCACCCCACGGGCCGGAGGTGACCCGAATACGATTAAGTTTCGAATTTTCTGGTTGCTAAGGAAAGAAGCGGCAGGCTGGAAAATCTTCCGTCAAATTTGGAACAACAAACCCGTAGGTTAATACGTGGTGTTTTGTAGTCGAAAAGGAGAGTTTACCATGTCAGTCGAAAACATCCGAACCTCTATGGAAAAAACGATTAGCTATCTTAAGGCAAACCCTGAAAAAACTAAAATCAAAGGAAAAGCAGCAACGGCGGTTTTAGAAAGCGGTCTTAAGGTTCGCACCACCGGACCAAAGGACCAGATTATTGTTAGTGATATACCGTCATCTATGGGTGGAGGAGAATCGGCACCAGCACCCGGTTGGTACATGCAAGCAGCTCTGGCAGCATGTTATGCATCCGGGATTGCACTGAAGGCAGCACAAGAAAGCATTGAGCTTTCTACTCTCGAGGTATCAATTGACGCTGAATCTGATGCCCGTGGCTTTTTTGGTTTCGATGAAGCTATAAAAGCAGGTCCTTTAAATGTGAAAGCCAATGTTCTCATTGGAGCAAAAGGAGTAGAAGAGGAAAAATTACGTGACCTTGTGAAGCAGGTATATCAATATTCATGGGTTGGGAATGCTGTACGACGGTCTGTACCTATCGAAACAGAAGTAGAAATAGTATAACCTAATTACATTTGATCTATGATTATTATTCTAAAATAATTTTTTTGCTCAAGTGCGGTGCTTATTTACATACGCATAATTAAGGCAATCCTTTGATATCTCTTATATAGTATCTGTAATTAATCGGGTCGGGCAAAAGTACTGATACTGTAAACATCTATGCAAAATTGACCGACCATCACCAATTGTGATATCAGATTACGATATATGCATTTTTTAAAGAGTTGGAGTTACATCTACATATCTGTGGTTGAAGGATTTTACATATATCTTTATTGCGGTACGATTTGTTTTAGCTGGACAACTTTTCATTTACGATGCTATCCAAATCCGCATTTTACACGATTAACTTTAATTAAAAAAAAATCAGATGAACCAAGAAATTATAAATAACCTATATGAGTTTTGGGAATATATTGGGAAGAAAATTGGAAGATTAGTAGAGAATGACCATTATAAAGCAGTTTCGGTGGTTGAGTCTGATTGGCCCAATAGAGTATTTTCCATTTCTCCTGGGAAAGATAGTTTATCTGAGATTATTGATTTGATCCAAGGAAAATTGTTGCCAAATATTATTACGGTTTCCAAACCAACCAGTTTAGAGAGCCATTCTCACTCCAAATTGTTTTTAAAACAAAGAAATATGGCTTTAAACCTGAAAACAGTAGAAATACAATCAAAAAATGATGAAAAAATTCAGCAAGTTAGAACAAAAGAGGATGCCTTAAACTTTGCCAAAACTGCGTCAGATGCATTTGGGTATAAGGTGGATGGTAACATTGTCTATTTGGTGAGTGAAGATACTTCTAAGGTTCAAATTTTTTCTTATTTGCAAAACAATGAATACTTCGGTTGCGGAATTGTCTTTTTTGACTCAAATAATAATGTTGGTCTACACATGATTGGAACCACTCCCAATGGAAGAGGTAAAGGAATTGGAACTAAAATGACAGAAAAATTGTTATGGGAGGCAAAAGCTAACAAGAGTGAAAATTGTGTTTTACATGCATCGGCAATGGGTGAAAATATCTATAAAAAATTTGGATTTAATTCATTTGGAGAACTTGAGACATACCGAATACTTGAGAAATAATTGGGGACACCGTCACTGTTAAAAATACAGATATTTCCAGCGTATCTGATAAAAACTGAGCAACTAAAAATATCAGATACTGTAAACTAATCTGTCTATCAGCCCGAGTCTTCATGGCTGAGGCATCAATTAGAAATCTGGATGAACAAAATCCCACTATTGAGCAGACTACGGCTATGCTCCGGCAATATCCCTGGCCGTAGTTTTCCAAAAATATCGTTTATATTCTTTATTTTTGTTATGATTTAAGAATGTTGCGGCCTCTGGCAAGGATTGTTCACTTCCGAAATATATTGAAAAAGAATCTTTTCTCTGAATGAATAACGAATTCTTCCCAAAAACAAGATAGCTGCATAACCGGGATAAAACCCCGCAAAAGCAGCTTAGTAAAAGCATCATTTTTTGATAGTTGACTCTAAAGGAAAAATTATGAACGATGAAAATAAATCAATCCATGAATTTGATTTTGAATTAATCTGCGAATATTTTTCAAACCTGGAACGACAGGGACCAGGCAGCCCTGAAGTAACGATAAAAGCCTTGAATTTTATAGATAATATTAACGACAAATCACTTATTGCTGACATTGGCTGCGGATCAGGTGGACAGACAATGGTATTAGCACAGAATGCACCGGGAAATATTACAGGTATCGACCTTTTTCCTATTTTCATCGACCTGTTCAACCGGAATGTTGAGAAACTGAATCTCCAGGATAGAGTAAAAGGTATTCCTGGCTCGATGGATAATCTTCCTTTCCGGGATGAAGAATTGGATCTGATGTGGTCAGAAGGAGCAATCTATAATATTGGTTTTGAACGGGGGCTTAATGAATGGCGGAAATTCCTAAAAACTGGAGGTTATGTTGCTGTTTCGGAAGTATCGTGGTTTACAGAAGAACGCCCTGCTGAGATCGATGAGTTTTGGATGGATGCTTATCCGGAAATAGACACTATCCCCAATAAAGTAGCGCAAATGCAAAAAGCCGGTTATATTCCGGTTGCCACCTTTATTTTGCCCGAAAACTGCTGGACAGAACATTTCTATGCACCACAAGTAAATGCACAGAAAATCTTCTTGGAGAAAAATGCAGGCAATAAATCTGCCGCAGAATTTATCGCAAACCAACGGCATGAAACTCAGTTTTATTATAAGTACAAAGAGTATTTTGGCTATGTTTTCTATATAGGGAAAAAATTTAAATCATTTTGTTAAATATTCAATGCGTTAGTATGCATCTAACCCAGCCAATCCACCGGACGGCATACAGCCGCCGGTGATCGGCACGTTAGCAGCATATATTAATACACACTGTTGTATAAAAAGGAGGTGGAGCAATGAAGCAAAGAACAACACTTGGACACAGTACACTCAACGTTAATCGAATTGGCCTTGGCTGTATGGGCATGTCAGAGTTTTATGGATCTTTTAGTGAGGAAGAATCTATTAAAACGTTGCATAAAGCCATCGACTTGGGGGTCAATTTTTTCGACACAGCTGATATGTACGGCTGCGGAGCTAATGAACAATTATTAGGGAAAGCCTTTAAAGACCGTTGGGATGACGTTATTTTGGCAACCAAATTTGCCGTTATGCGGGGACCCAATGGAGAATTTACCGGGCTCAACGGAAAGCCAGAATACATAAGGAAGGCTTGCGACCAAAGTCTTCAGAATTTAGGGGTTGAGGGCATTGATTTGTATTACATGCATCGACAAGATCCCGAAGTGGAGATTGAAGAAATTGTCGGCACAATGGCTGATATAGTCAAGCAAGGAAAGGTGAAATACATCGGTCTTTGTGAAGTTGATCCTGAAACTCTTCGTCGTGCTCACTCTGTTCATCCCATTACAGCCCTTCAAACAGAATATTCCTTATGGAGTCGTGAACCAGAACAAGAGCTTTTTGATGTATGTAAAGAGCTCGGTATCACCTTTGTGGCCTACAGTCCGCTGGGACGAGGGTTCTTGACTGGGGCGATTAAAAGCCGCGCTGATTTAGAAAAAGGTGATTGGCGTCTTGATAATCCTCGTTTTACGGATGAAGCTATTAAAAAAAATCTTAAGTTTGTTGAGGTTGTCGATCGTATTGCGCAAAGCAAAGGAGTGTCCAAAGCGCAGGTTGCCCTTGCTTGGGTGTTGAGTCAAAATGATGAGATCACAACTATTCCAGGTACAAGAAAAGTTCATCGTCTTGAAGAGAATGCAGGTGCATTTAATGTGGAATTAACCCAAACCGATCTGACTGTTATTGAAGAATATATGCCTACAGAAACAGTTGGAGAGAGATACTGATAGGAGATTTGTACTAATTTTGTATTAACGAGTTAACGGTGGCTTTGATCACAGCTAACAATTGGGTCAAGAAGACCCATTTCCGCGGTACTTCGTTTGTGGCAGATGCCACAAGCCTCGTCCCGCTACAACGGTCAGCTTAACCACCTGAAGGTTATATTCGGCAGGAGCTGTTTTTATTGGGCAGCTGGGACACCCTTTCCCCCTTGCTCTGCTTATTATAGATGCGTGCCTGTCATGATCATTTGTGCACCGCCACCACACTTTTTTGCCGGATTTTGGTAATACATCTTTCGGGGTTAGATTACCATTTTTAGTTGGATGCCATTCTTTCGCCAACTTGGGAATAATTTTTTAAGATTATAAGAGTTTGTCAACTTTCCCATTTATGGAAGACCTTTTTCGGTGGTTATTATAGTAAAATTCATTTTAGGGCCAAAAGTTACTGGATTTATCGGCGGGTTTGAGGTGTAACTTAAGAATCATTATGGTGGGGGATGTGTCATTAAGACAACTTCGGGGAATAACTTGATAATTTCAGATACCGTTTGAGTATCTTAAAATTTAAGACCATGATATTATTGCAGATACATAGCAGCCGCAAATCAACCCTGACAACGGGAAAAAATGATATCTTAAACTTTTTCGTCAGCTATTTTTTATCGATTAGTTCGATGATATCAAAGGTTTTTGTGATGCCAATACGGTTGTGATACCGATAGTAATATATGTATCCCACCATAATTTTTACCTGACCACCTGATATTGCGGTTGGTTATCCATTAGCCTGTCCACCAAAATATATTTGACTCCAGATAAATTGATGATAAATTTGAAGATTATTGATTTGAAGCTCCTGCGCCAGCTGTTCTAATGCATTTGCTGAAGTGGAATAAAGTCAGTTCCTGCAGACGAATCACATTTCTCAAGCCATATTTAATCCTGATCTATTTTTTGAACAAATTACCACAAGGATGGAGTCAC
>DATFMK010000381.1:0-2074 GCA_035267005.1 Balneolales bacterium | reverse complement strand
CAGCTGAAAAAGCATTACCGGTACTCACTCCCGTAACCTTAGTCGATAATGAACCGCTGATGAGAAAGGTCAATGATAAACATCAGTAATTTGACAAAAACGTACGGGAAGCTTGAAGTACTCAAGGCTATTAGTCTGACTATCGACTCCGGTAAAATTACGGCTATTGTCGGACCAAATGGCGCCGGTAAAACGACGATCATCAAATGCGTTCTGGGTTTGATCACTCCAAATGACGGGAAGATCAGTATTGATGGAAAGGAAATCAGCGGGAATTATAAATACCGGGACAGGATTGGTTATATGGCACAAATAGCCCGCTTCCCGGAGAATTTGACGGTTCGCAACATATTGAATATGGTTAAAGATCTGCGAAAAGGGAGTTATCGGAAACTGGATGAAGAATTAATTAAGCATTTTAACCTTAACGGTGAATTGGGAAAAAAAATAAAGAATCTGTCGGGTGGAAATACCCAAAAAGTGAATGCCACCATAGCATTTCTGTTTTCACCTGATTTCTTGATTCTCGATGAACCCACAGCCAGCCTGGATCCCATAGCCAGCAGTATTTTAAAAGACAAAATTAAACAAGAGAAAGAATCCGGTAAAACCGTCATACTCTCATCTCATATCATGGCAGAAGTTGAAGAGTTGGCGGATGATATCATCTTTTTGCTGGAAGGGGAGATATATTATCAGGGTAGTTTATCAGGTTTGATTGAGGTTACCAGGGAAAATAATCTCGAACGGGCTATTGCAAAAATGATGCATAGCAATGAGGTGGAATAAAATGTGGCGGTGTAGCCTTATCTAACAATTATTCCAAAAGATAATCTAAAAAAATTCTTTATAAATTATCTCTAATACTGTATATTTAAGACTGTTCTATCTTATATATGTTTAAGTATATGTATCTCCAAAATACGAAAACTTTTATTTGGTTGATCGATTACCCGGTTACCAGATCGGTATGGGAAAACCCTTCTCTTTTTAAAGCATATTTGATACAGAAAGAAAAAAATCCCCCGTATTGTGATAGATTTCAAATCCAATCATCTGTATTACCATTTCAAATATTTGCGGTAAAAGATGAGAATTGTTCCCCCAACCAGTCAGTAAAGCCACCCGGAATGCAATTTTCCATGGGGGCTTTTTTTTGTCTCAATTTAAGACAATTAACTCTTAAATATGAAACCAATATATATGCTAAATATGCGAAAATTTATAACAAGTGGACTGTTTTTATTAATGGTTTTGCAATGGGGATGTTCATCCTCATCTCAAAAATCCAATTCAACAAACAAAAAATCACAAAGTAAAAATGTTGAGAAAACTCAAAATGGTCTGACCACCTTTCAATTAAAAAATGGAATAGGACCTGTTACAAAGGCCATCCATCCCGGCCCTTTAAATAAAGAGATGGCGGCCAGGGGAAAAGAAATTTTTCAAAACAACTGCACAAGTTGCCATAAAATAGGACAGAGATATGTAGGTCCCAATCTGGAACATGTTACCAGCAGAAGAACCCCAACTTATATCATGAATATGATTTTGAATCCTACAGGAATGACACAGAAACATCCTGTAGCTCATAAACTGCTGGAAAAATTTGCTAGTCAGATGGCAAATATGCACCTCACAAAAAAACAAGCCCGGGCTGTGGTTGAATACTTTCGATCAATAAATTCCGGGTCTTCACAAAATTAAAAGTGAAATAATTAAACATCTAAAATTTAATGGAGGCTTATAATGGCATTCCAAAAGCATATAAAGCAATTGCTTGCAAGTATGATGTCTGTTGCTGTTACTATATTTATTTTTAGTGGTTGTTCATCACAAAAAGGTCAAATTGGCAATCAAAGCGCTGCGGACCAGGTATATGTACCACCGGGTAAACATGATACATTTTATAGTTTCATGAGTGGTGGCTGGTCCGGTGATGTTTCGGTATATGGTATTCCATCCGGACGTCATTTGTATACCATACCGGTTTTTTCCGAAGCGCCGATAAACGGTTACGGCTTTTCGGAGGAGACTAAGGCTATGTTGAATACATCCCATGGATTCATACCCT
>DATFMK010000380.1:0-3390 GCA_035267005.1 Balneolales bacterium | reverse complement strand
CTTACCAGGTTGGAAAATAAGTGAAGAGCGTACGTGGCTGCCATTTGCCTAGTGGTTTGAGTTTGGGCTTTTCGTAGTTTTTAGGGGCATTCACTTGTTTTTTTATTCGTATTTGATATCAACTTAGAGTCTTTATGATCTTTCATAAGAGTTCAGGTCATAAGAGTGAGTAATAATTATATTGCTGTCTGCATTGCAAAATGATAATAATGTAAAACCGGTGTTGTAGTTATTCGACACATTCCTATTAAAATGAAGAATGAAAATAAGCGAAGAGGGTACGCGGCTGCCAGGTACCAAGTGATTTGAGTTTCGGGGCCTCGTAATTCTGAGGTGTATTATGTTGTTTTTTATCGGAATTTGAAGTCGATGTAGAGTCTTTAAAATTCTTCATTATGGTTCCGTTCACAATAGTAAGTTAAAAGTTATGTGGCTATTTGTATTATTAATGGTAAAAAAGCAAAATCAGAGTCGTAGTTGTTCTCCAAATTTCTATTAATATCCAAGAGAATAATAAGCGAAGAGCGTACGTGGCTGCCATTTGCCAAGCGGCCTGAGTTTCGGGGCCTCGTAATTTTCAGGAGTATTCTTTTGCTTTTTATTGTCTTTCAACGATGATGCGGTCGCTTTAAATTTTTTCATACAGTATGTGTATTAAAGTTTTAAAAATAACATTAGTCTATTGATGACTCACTAAGAAGTATAATCCTTAACATTTGGTACTCTATCAAGTAAAAATGCGAATGGATTTGTCCTAATGGGTCATTAAACTGGTATTCTGGTTTGTGGTTAAGTATGTTTGTTTTGATCAATTAGCACAATCATACGACCAGTGGCTTTCAAAGAATTACGGCATTATTATAAAATATTTCGTTACTATATAGGATGGCGATTATATATTGTCATTGCCCTAACTATCGTTGCTTCTGTTACAGAAGGACTTGGGATTACATTGTTTTTGCCGTTATTAAATACGGCTCAGGGAACAGCTCACCGTTCCAATAGTTTCGCTCAGCATTTAGTATATCAGTTACTCACCCGGCTTTCGATCAGCCATTCATTAACAGGGATATTGATTTTTATTGCGGGGGTATTTGTATTAAAGGGGATCGTTAAATTTGCGGCAGAGTCATTCGAGGTTGTACTGCAGTCCGACTTTTTACGGGATCTGAAATCGGGTCTTTTCAAGCTATACAACCATGTTAACTATACGTATATCCTTAAGAGAAATACGGGGCACTTCGTCAATGTTATTACCGATCAGGTTAATAAATTCTATCATGCCTTTCTGGCTTTCTTAGGATTACTTACTCAGCTCATTCAGACCCTGTCTTATTTTGCAATTGCTTTTGCACTTAGTTGGCAATTTTCGAGCATGGCTTTAGTGATGGGGCTCATGGTAATGTTTGTCTTTCGTTTTTTAACCGGATATATACAGCGCTTTTCCCGAAAAATTTCTTCTGAACAAAGTAATTTAAATAACCTGCTTGTACAGGGCGTACAAGCTTTAAAATATATTATTTCAACCGGGCAGTCATCAAAAATCAACAAAGGCATAGATAGTAGTATCCGTCGCTTAACGGATGCTATTCGCAGGGCGGGAATCGCGCACGGACTAACGACCGCATCCAGTGAGCCCATTATTATAGTGATGATTGCGGGAATTATCATCATCCAGGTTAACGGCTTTCATCAATCCTTAACCCCCGTTTTTGTATCTGTAATCCTTTTCTATAAGGGTGCACAGTCACTCTTAAATATTCAGAACTATTTACAAAAGATGGCTATCCATATAGGTGCCGTAGAGATGGTTAATGGGGAGTTTGAAATCCTCCGAAAAAATCAGGAAGAAAGGAGCGGAAAACAAGTCGGTAGGCTAAAAAAGAGTATCATTTTTGAGGATGTAAGTCTGGCCTATCAAGATGATGATCCGGCAGTCTTGAAGGGTATAAATTTTGATATCCCGGCGAATGCTACCATTGCACTCGTTGGGAAATCCGGTGCGGGCAAATCTACTCTTGCGGATACCCTCACGTTGATGCTTAAACCACAACATGGCCGCATACTTATCGATGGGTTGGATAGCCGTAATCTTGATATTATCTCGTGGCGCAAACAGATCGGCTACGTATCTCAAGAGACGAAAATATTTGATGATACGGTGGCAAATAACATAAGTTTGTGGAGTGGAGAATATGACAGCGATGAAACCTTACAAAAGGCGATACTCCGTGCCGCGGAAAAAGCTTTTGCCCACGAATTTATTTCTGAATTGCCCGATGGATACCAAACCCGTGTTGGTGATCGTGGCATCATGCTTTCAGGTGGTCAGCGAAAGCGTTTATTCATTGCCCGGGAACTGTTTAAAGAGCCAAGCCTGTTAGTTCTGGACGAAGCTACAAGCTCTCTGGATGGACAGTCGGAACGCTATGTACAAGAAAGTATTGATAAAATGAAAGGAGCATTAACGGTTGTGATTATCGCTCATCGACTTTCTACTGTTAAACGAGCGGATCAAATTTACGTTCTTGATAAAGGCAAAATTATTGAAAAAGGAAGCTATGAGGAATTATTGTGTCAGGATAAATCACTATTCAAGGAAATGGTCGAGATCCAAAGTCTCTAAAGTTAGCATCTTATTTACATTCAAATTCAAAATCATCTAAACAAAAAGATCACTATGGACAAACATGCCGAATACGAACAAAATACTGAAATTATCGAAACCGATCTTGAAGATGAGCTTATCTTGCTTGATCCCCAAACGCAAGAGATGTTTAGCTTGAACGAAACCGGACGTATCGTTTGGAATGCGCTTACTTCATCGAGCATCAATGAAGTAATATCCCTGATTAAAAATAAGTTTGCTATTAGCGGTGAGGCAGCTGAGCGTGATGTTACTGACCTTGTTTCCAATCTTTCAGAAGCCGGGCTTTTAATCCCAAAAAGTGTAACCAATGAATGATATTTCTTTTTCGATCCTGGGACGTCCGTTTTATGCCGAAAATATACCGGACTTTCTTGAACATTGGCTCGAAAAAAATTGGCATTTTCCGGAACATTCGGTTCCTGAATTCCCCTACCAAATAACACTGAAAGTGTTAAATGAAGCACCCAAATTAGGAAAAGGGGGCCTTCGCAAGTCCGAGGCAGACATCAATGATGAAGTATTTTGGTGGCGAAAAGATGAAAACAAGTGGTGGTTTCAGGAAGGTGATTCGGGGATACAATTTATTCTGGAGCCGGATACATTTAATATCTCTCTATGGGGATTAAATAAAGATAGACAACTTAAAAGAATCATAACAGCACTGTACCTGGCTCTGATAGAATCGGTACGAGCAAGCGGCCTCTTTCCTTTGCACGCTTCTGTGGCCATCAAAGATGGCG
>DATFMK010000379.1:0-3607 GCA_035267005.1 Balneolales bacterium | reverse complement strand
AATAATGACTAACTTATAGCCCTAAATAATTTAGGCTAATCCTATCATTCTGAACATCCTGATTCTAACCGTGTTCTAGGTAGCGACCATATTAATTCCTAATGTTGAATAAAGATATGATCATTTACGCTTATCTCTTTTTTATAAGTTACCATACGATAAAAAAGCAGGGTATAAACATAAAATCGTTACTCGTTTTAATACTAGATTTAAAAAAATTATTAAATTTCCTAACGGTTTTATTTTAATTAGCGAAGTCTTTAATTTTTATCGATTTAAACATTGACACTTATATTAAAATATAACCTAAAGTAATACATATTAGTGTTTTAAATAAATTTTTTTCTTGACATTTTATTCCGATATAGTTAGGATATCTAGTGCTAACTAAAATATTCACTTATCTAAAAGGTGGGCAAAATGAAAGAGTTAACTTTGGGTCAAATGGAACAAATAGAAGGTGGAAGTTGGGCTTGTGCAGGAGCAATTTTAGTTGCTGTTGGAGCAGCTTTTTTTATTCCTGAAACCGGGGGCCTGAGTGAAGCTATTGGCGCCGGCATTTTAGGTGCTGGTAATGGCATACTTGTTGGTCAAGCTTGCTTTAAATAATTATAAGAGGGAGCATAAGTATATGCTCCCTTTCCTTAAATTAAGTTTTCAATTTAAAATGATTAATCTATTATCTGCATATCTATATATTCGGTAATTATAATACAATAAAGTTATGTTTTAAATTAATATAATTACTTTAAATAAGATGTAAATTACAGGTTTATAAATGCAATACTAATATTATCGTAATATGCACAATTACCTTTTACAATCATATTAAATTACAGAACTAATAATGTCCCCTTAAAAATTGTAAATTCTTAATTGTAAAAAAATGCGAAATCAATTAATAAAACTAAATCATACAAATAAAAAGCTTATTAGACGTATTCAAAAAGGACGTTATTTCTATATTTTATCAATAATATTTATATGTTTATTTCTTTGTACGTTAATCATCACATCACTTTTCCCAAAAAACAAATCTAACCTGTTACTTACATTTAAATATATTTCCTTTTTTGTTGTTTTTTTTGATACAATAGCAATTATTCTACGAATCCAAAACAGATCGTTTATCACCCCCCATCATTTGGCAATATTTCCTTTAAGTAAATGGGATAAGTTTAAATATCATATGGTTTTGTATTTGCTTGATTACAAAAGCCTGATTTACCTATCTGTTAGTATTTGTTATGCAATATTTTTTTTAAGTAATCGACTATATTTATCGGCTGTTTTAAATTTCATTATTTGGTTTTTGTTGTTATCCATCATCCTAGCCTGGGTGATACTATTATTTAACTTACTTTGGAGATATCTTGTAAAACTAAAAACTAAAACCCAAATGATAGGCCTTTTATATATAATTATTATTATGGGTATTGAATCATTTGGTGATAATGCATTAACGAAAGTCCCAATAACTAGCAATATTGGTAATATTTTTTACGGACTGTTATTCAAAAATACGGGTTTAATATTAACTAATCTTATAATTGCAATATTTGGATTAATACTTCCATTATTTCTGTTCAGCATATTCAAGATCTCGACAAACTAGAAGCAATGGTAATTAAATTAATCCATATCAAATCACAATTAAAAATAATCAAGCGATACTCAAGCCTTGTATTTGTTGGAATTATGTTCTACGCAATATCTATATTAGTCATAACCCTTTTGTCTTCCAAGATGAGACAACACCATCTGCTATCCAAGGTCAATTTTCCGTTACTTATTATTATCATCAGTGTTTTTTCAACGGCAGCTATGTTTGCAGATCTCTTTCCTGGAAAAATGAATGAGAAGCGTGGCTATGTCCTACAATTATGGTCGCTTAGAAAAGTCATTATCTCTAAAAACGGTGCATCAACACTCATTACCTTATTGTTTCCATTACCCTTTTTAGTTGTCTTACCTTTTTTTTTTCATACCAGTTTCCAAGACTATCTGAATGCTGGCCTTTATTTGATTACGACTCTTCCACCCTACTTGATATTCGGTAATATGATAAGTTTCTCACGAAAAGGCTTACAGTCAACAGATGATAAATCCGACATTCTACCATATTTATTATTGCTTTCCATTTGTGCCCCAATGCCTTACCTAGTTTTGGAATCCGGGCTAAAAAGCAGTGTATTCTGCCTGGCATTTTTCATTCTGTGCATTATGATCTGGTATTTCTACTTATTGCCACGATATGAACATCAATTCATTGAGCTACTTACCAAAAGCGATTTATTATGAATGCTATTGAATTTAAAAAACTGAAAAAGATATACCGGGGTAAAATTGCTGCCGTAGATGGAATTGATCTAACCATACCTAAATCCACAATTTTCGGTATTATTGGTCCAAATGGAGCTGGCAAATCGACAATCATTAATATTTTAGCAGGTCTGGTTAACAAGACAAAAGGAGAAGTAAAAATACTAGGTAGTCAAATCCAGAAAGGCGACTATGAATATAAAAGGGATGTAGGTTTTGTACTGGAACAACCTCATTACATCGAAAAACTATCTGTTGTAGAGTATCTTCATTTCGCCGGAACCATGTATGAGATCGAAACAGTTGAAATTGAAAAACGTACAAGCGAGCTAATTAACTTCTTAAGGCTGAAAGAAAAAGAAAATGATTGGATCGAGTCTTATTCAACTGGCATGAAGAAGAAAGTTTCCTTAGCTGCTGCACTTATACACCAACCTAAGATACTCATTCTTGATGAGCCACTGGAAGGAATTGACCCTGTTTCTGTTAAACAAATCAAAGATAATCTACGGTTAATGGTAGAGAAAGGAGTAACAGTACTAATAAGTTCTCATAACCTGGATTCTATTGAAAAAATGTGTGATGAAGTGGGTATTATTGATAAGGGAAAATTAGTTTTTCAAGCAAAAACAAAGGATATTCATCAAAAAATAAATAAAGGTATTAACAAGGAAATATATCATTCATTAGAGGATATTTTTGTTGATGCTATTATTGATGATAATGACAAAGGAAATAATAAACTTTCATGGTTGTAATCATATTAACATTTTAAATACCAATAAGTATTTCATCTTATTCTTATGTAATTAATGATTTGATCTACCGCTCTTATTAATGCCAAAAACCACCAACAAATACTATCGTTTTTTCCTGACTTTACATGAGGCTAATGAAAGAGCTGTTTCACCTATGTATCAGCTTATTGTTGGATTGTCTATTTTAATTGGGGCATTGCTATTAAAGAACCTGCATTTCAAAGGAATGGAGGGATTTATATATTTAGGAGCAATTTATACATTAATGATGCTTATTAAAGCCTCTTTCTATTACTACTGGAAGAGCAGGAAGCTGGAAAAAAAATTACAGAAGTTAAATAGACAAAACGATGTTTCATAACAAAAAACCAGCCATATTTATTTTTTTGCTGGCCTTATGCGGAATAGCTTTTTATAGTATTTCCCCTGCATTTCATAAAGGGACAAGCCATTTTCTAGCCTCAATTATTGCTGCAGCCATTTTTTTATTTTTATTAATCGGCTATATGTTTGGTAATAAAATTACA
>DATFMK010000378.1:0-4916 GCA_035267005.1 Balneolales bacterium | reverse complement strand
TGTGTGGTATCTGTAGTATCGGCTGAAACATAACTACCAAATGGCGCTTGTCTGGCTTGCAAAATTGACGAATAAGAGCTTTTATAACGAAGTCGCTGAAGACTATCAGCAATAGAGGCTTGTGACGATCCTCCACTTTGTATTTCCTGAATGCGTTCCTTAAGCTTTTGTATTTGGGCAGGTGACATTCCTCGTGCCAATGCCAGTTTTTCCAGTTCTCCCTCTGATAATCCTCGAGCCTGTGCCTGTTTTAATAAACTTTTTATTTGTTGATTACTCAAACTATCGACATTTACGTGAGAAAGGTCCATATTTTTCAGATTGGCCTGAGCATGAACCGGCGCAATTTCAATTATGAAAATGCTGAAAATCAACAAAAGCAGTTGGAAAAAACGTTTCATCTGTATTTTGGAATCATTAATTATGGGTTGCCGAACTTATTTGGAGATTGAGATACGACAAAGCTTTCTTTGAATTTGTCTGATGAAAAATCATTATAAAATCATAATCACGTGAGGGCAAAATTACATAATAATTCTGTTATTTAATAAAAAATGATGGGTAAAAATGAATAGGATAGGAGAATAGGGATAAAACTCCGGGAATGATCATTCGAATAGATAATTGGAAAAGATAACGCTGTAATTTGCCATTTGGCTTTTAGATGAATAAGTCAAAAAACAATGTTTACTTTTTAATGAAAACTATTTAAAAACAAATACTTAATGTGAGGTTCGTTTAAGATGATGGATTAGCTCTCTCAAACTTTATACTAAATCGTCCAAAATGCGAATTCTGCAACTTTTTAATGATTTAGATCTTGAAATTTAAATTAAAGATAAGGAAAAGACCGGTTTTGCATAGGCTTCTCTTATCCAAACCTCACGTTACTTAGGTAGCAATATATTCCCAATATTAAGAAATATCATTAAGGGTATAAAAAGTATCAACAGAATATTTGTTATCTGTCTTTTTGATCTTAATTATTTCATTATTTGCATCATGTTCAAGAAATAAGAACCAGGAATGTTTAATGGCCTGTTCTAAAAAGTGTTCCTTCTCAGTTAAGGTATCAGCCGGATACATGTCGTAACCCATAACCCAGGGCAGGGGAACGTGTACCGCAGTGGGTAATAGGTCGGCCGTAAAAATGATCGTTTTCCCATTAGCCTCAATTTTGGGGAGTTGCTGACCTATCGTATGTCCCTTCGCAATAATGGTGGAAAGACCATCTTCATAAGTATGATTACCGTCAACTAATTTTAAATGATTACTTTTTTTTAAGGGCTCAATATTTTCATCTAAAAAACTGGCTGTTTCCCGGGCATTGGGTTGAGTGGCCGTTTCCCAATGATCTTTTGTAATCCAAAGATTAGCGTTGGGGAAGATGATTTCAGGTCGATCCGTTGAATGAGAAAATTCAGCAGCCCCACCACAATGATCAAAATGTAAATGTGTGAAAATGATATCGGTAATATCTTCCCGACTAAACCCATGATAATCCAGGGATGGTATGAGGTCGCTGTGATCGTGATCAATAGCATAAATTTTTTCAAATTTTTCATTGAATTTATGTCCGATTCCCGTATCGATTAAGTAAATGCGCCCTGTATTTTGAGATTGAATCAATAGGCAACGCATACCCATTTGAATGCGGTTTTTGTCATCAGGTTCTATATAACGCGACCATAGTGTTTTGGGAACCACGCCAAACATGGCCCCGCCATCTAATCGGAATCGCCCGGTTTCAATCACATATAACTTGAAAGGTCCTAACTCTGTACTTGATAAATTCATAATTTCAGTGGCCAATGATCAATTAACGGTAATAATTTGCTAAGACGTTAGATTTTATGAAAAGCAATCATTTCTTAAAAAACTGAATTTTAAAGAAATAACTTAGGTTAAGTTGAATATTATCCATTTGTCAAATGACAATATTTATAAATGCTCAAGTAATTGCTGTAAAAATAGTTTGATCTCTTTTAAATCTCTTTGAACATTAATGGGCAATGAATTCTCGGTTTGACTACTTTCATTATTTGATTTGTTTAGAACTTTGATGGCACCTTCTGTGCTGTATTTTTTCTCTCTAATAAGTTCTTTTAATTTTAAAATAGTATCGATATCCTTTTCATTATAAACTCGTTTGCCGGCTCGATTTTTTGATGGTTTTAAATTATCGAATTTCGTTTCCCAATAACGTAGCACATACGGTTCAATATTTGTTATTTTACTAACTTCACCGATACTATAATAGAGTTTTTTCATTGATTCCTAAGTTAGGTTTTATGTAACTTACCACGATTATATTATATAAGAGAAATAATTAAGAATAAAAACATTGTCAAACGAACTTTTAGATAAAGCCGAGTTACCCCAAATAAGTTTAGTGATTCCTTTGTTGAATGAAAGTGAATCATTAGCAGAGCTTATTAAGCGTATTCATGATGCTGTATCTGACCATTATCACTATGAAATCATTTTCGTTGATGATGGATCGACTGATGATTCCTGGCAAGTTATAAAGGAGTTGGCTCAGGATCGTGATTATATTCATGGTATCAAATTCAGACGTAATTACGGTAAAAGCACGGCCTTACAAAAAGGATTTGAAAGAGCCAGGGGGAATTATGTCGTGACAATGGATGCAGACCTTCAGGATGATCCCTTCGAGATACCGGAAATGATTACTATGCTTAAAGAAGGTTATGAGCTGGTTAGTGGTTGGAAAAAACAGCGCTATGATCCGATTACCAAAACAATTCCATCCCGCTTTTTTAATTTTGTCACTTCTTTAGTAACCGGAATTAAATTACACGATTTTAATTGTGGATTAAAGGCCTACAGAAAAGAAGTGCTCGATAGCATCTATCTTTATGGGGAAATGCATCGTTATGTTCCGTTATTAGCCAACTGGGAAGGATTTGATAAAATTGGAGAAAAAGTAGTTCATCATCACCCACGAAAATATGGTGAATCGAAGTTCGGCATTTCCCGTTTCATAAAAGGCTTTCTCGATCTGGTTACACTGGTTTTTGTAAATACCTTTAATCAGCGTCCCATGCATTTCTTTGGCACTTTAGGTACCCTGTTTTTGGGCGTCGGTGGTATCATCACCGTATATCTCGCGATACTGAAAATATTTTTCCATGAATACTTATCTCGACGACCCTTACTTATTTTTGGCGTTTTATTCTTAGTTCTTGGTGTTCAATTCTTTTCTATAGGCTTTTTGGGTGAAATGGTAAGCCGTAATCAACCGGATCGTCATCCGGTAAATATTCGAGATCAAATTTAATTAAATACATGAGTAAAATTGCTTACGATCCTGTAAAGGACAAGTTTGCCGGTTTTATTAAAAATGCCCGGTTATTCAGAACGTTATTTTATCGTACACTCGATCTTTTTTTTCTGCGAGGTTGGTATGTCCGAAGATTATTAAAAGAAATTTATCGCAAGGAATTTTCAAAAAAAGATCAATGGACCTTATTAGATGCCGGTTGCGGATTCGGACAGTATGATCGTTTTATATTATCCCGCTTTCCCAATGTAAAAATTGATTCTGTTGATGTTAAAGAAGATTATCTGAACGACTGCCGCTTGTATTTCAAGAAGAGTATAGATCATTCGAGGATAAGCTTTGGCAGGGAAGATCTTTTAGAGATTGATTTGACGCCTGAGTATGATGCCGTAATTTGCGTTGATGTACTCGAGCATATTGAAGAAGACGTTCGCGTCATGACCAATCTGGCAAATAGTTTGAAGAAGGGTGGATATTTCATCATGCATTCTCCCTCTCATTTTGCTGAAGAGGACGCCGAAGGAGATGAGTTTTTTGTCGGAGAACACGCCCGTGCCGGATATTCAAAAGAGGATCTGTCTGCTAAGCTTGAAAAAGCTGGTTTTAAGCCGGTTAAAATAGCGTATAGTTATGGTAAATGGGGACATGCGGCATGGGTGATGTTAATCAAAAATCCTATGCTGTGGCTGACTCGCTGGGGTATGAGTTCCATGTTTTTTCTACCATTCTATTATATCCTGACCTTAATTCCGGGGCTGATATTGATGCGTTTGGATATGATAAGCAAGAATGAAAAAGGTACCGGAATTTACGCATTGGCTCAGAAAAAATAATCCGGTACAAACTGGTTTATATTAACGCAATATTGACAAGAGGAAATTATAATTTCTGACAACTGACGGTAGACCGTGGACGGTAGCCATTTTGTCATTTTTAACGTGAGGTTTGGATAAGAAATGTTTAAGATCCGCAAAGTTTTTAAAACTTTGCGGATCTTTGAATGGAACGACACGCTTTTCTTCGAGACCAGGCAGTCCCGAAAGCTTTCGCGGACTGCCTGGTTTTTTTTGAATTTTTAAATCAATTCTCAAATTTGAAAGCACTTAGATGTTCTATAATGGATATTTTTATCATTTTTGACATACATTCAAAGCCCTACCACTTGGGCTTAAACAAACCTTACGTTATTTAACATGAGTTCGAGATAAAACCCTCTTTAAAACAGCGTTTTGGAATGAATAGGAACCTTTGAAGATTTCTCCCTCCGCTCGAAATGACGCGAATGAACGTAGATGATGTAGATGGCTAACAAATATCAAACAAAGGCGTCATCCCGAACCCGCTTTTTGGGTGAGAGATCTTACAAATGTGGATAGGAAACAAAATAAGTAGAAAATTATATCGAATTCACGTTATTTAATATTTTTATAGCCTAAATCACTGTTTTTTTTATCATTTGATTTATTGTTGAATACAGATTAAAGCATCATGACAACTACCGTCCACCGTCCACCGTCTGAAAATTAAACCGATTATCTTATTTTTAGATTATTAAATAAAAAGGGAAAGTTAATAAAGATATATATTTATTTTTGACGTTTTTTTCCATACA